>JAPKYU010000065.1 GCA_026394175.1 Acidobacteriota bacterium
GGGACGGTGGCCCAGCAGGTAGTGGTGGAGGAGTCGGTTTCCGCTGTCGCGGTCGAGCTGCAAACGGCGACGGCCGCCAGCCTGGTCTCCGGCACCGAGGTGCTGGACCTGTCGCTGAACAACCGCAACTACATCCAGCTCATCTCGTTGATGCCGGGCGCGACCAATATTTCGGCGACCGACGAGGTCTACATCGGCACCACCAATCCTACCGGCGGCACCAACACCATTCCCTTCGCTATCAACGGCGGCCGCAATTCGGCCAGCAATTTCATGGTGGACGGCGCCGATAACGTGGACCGCGGCTCCAACCAGACCCTGCTGGCCTACCCCAGCGTGGACGCCATAGCGGAGTTCAAGGCCGTGCGCGGGCAATACACGGCCGAGTTCGGCCGCGGGGCCACCGGACAGATCAACGTCGTCACCAAGTCCGGCACCAGCAAGTACCACGGCGATGTCTACGAGTTCTTCCGCAACGACGCGACCGCGGCCAACAGTTTCTTCAACAACGCGCGCAGCATCAAGCGCCCGCCGCTGCGCTGGAACGATTTCGGCTACACCTTCGGGGGGCCGGTCCCGCTGCCGGGACGCAAGAACGCCGATCGCAACAAGACCTTCTTTTTCTGGTCGCAGGAGTTCCGGCGCATCACCACCTATTCCACGTTCCAGTCCACGGCGCCGACCAACGAGATGAAGCAGGGCATTTTCACCGCGCCGGTCAACATCTGCGTCCCGAGCGGCACTACCTGCTCCACGACGGCGACGCAAATCCCGGCGTCCCTGATCAACCCGGTAGCCGCCGCCTACGTCAAGGACGTGTGGTCGAAAATCCCCGCGGGCGACCCGGTGAGCTACAACTTGTTCACGGCTCAGAGGAACCTGTACAACTACCGGCAGGAGCTGATCAAGATCGACCACGTGTTCAGCACCACCTGGAACGCGTCGGTCCGCTGGCTGAAGGACACCATTCCCACCCAGGAGCCGGGCGGGCTTTTCACCGGCGCAGTTCTTCCCGGCGTGTCCACCACCAAGACGGATTCGCCGGGTAGAGGCTGGATGTTCCGCCTGACGGGGAGCCTCTCACCGACGCTGCTGAACGAAGCCGGCTATTCGTTCTCCTACGGGGCCATTGTCAGCCGGCCGGTGGGGCTGATGAGCTCGGAGAACTCACCGGACGTGAAGGTGAAGCTGCCGTTTCAGTCCACGCTGGCGCGCATTCCGTCACTCTCTGTCAGCGGCGCCAGCAGCGTCACCAGCTTCGGGCCCTACGACGATTTCAACCGCAACCACAATATCTACGACAACCTGACCAAGCTGATGGGCAAGCAGACGCTCAAGGTCGGCGTGTCCATTAACTACTACCAGAAGACGGAGAACGCGGCCGGAAACAACGCGGGCACCCTCAGCACCACCAATACGCCGCGGCCCACGGGAACGGCGAGCCTGCAGCAGGGCTGGGCCAATTTCCTGCTGGGCAACGTTTCTTCATTCACGCAGGTTTCGCAGGACCTGACACCCGACATGCGCCAGAAGCAGGTCGAGGGTTACGTCCAGGACGATTACCGCATCCGGCGCAACCTGACGCTGAACCTGGGCGTGCGCTTTTCGCAGTTCTACCAGCCTCGCGACGCCAACAAGATGCTGACGAACTTCGACGGCAGCCGATGGACGGCGTCGAAGGCGCCGGACATCGTGGCCTCCACCGGCAACCTGGTGCCGAACACCGGCGACCCGCTGAACGGGATCGTGGTGAACAATCAGAATTCGCCCTGGGGCGACAAGGTGTCGAAAGAAGATCTTTGGAAGTTCGCGCCCCGGCTGGGCTTTGCCTGGGACCCGTTCAAGAAGGGCAAGACGGCAATCCGCGCGGGCTACGGAATGGTCTATGACTCTACGCTGATCGGCATCTATGAGCAGAACATCTTCAACAACCCGCCGTTTGTGAGCAGTATCACCATCAGCAACACGCGTTTAGATAACCCGGCGGCGGGAGTGGAGGTGATTTCGGCCGCTCCCAGAACCATCCGCGGCACGCCGCAGCCGGCCATGCTGCCCTATTCGCAGCAATACAGCTTCGAAGTCCAGCACACGCTGGGACCCAGCCTGGTCATGGCCCTCGGCTACTACGGCTCGAAGTCCACGCACCTGCTGGGGATCGTGGACATGAACATGGTGCCGCCGGGGCTGGCCGTAGCAACGGGGATCACGGACGCCAACACTCCCATCACCTCCGCCACGTCACCGAGGCTGAACGCCATCCGGCCGTACCGCGGCTACGGGCCGGTGAACCAGATTCAAAACTGGTTCAACTCCAATTACAACGGCCTGCAGTACAGCATGCAGAAGCAGTTCAAGAGAAGCGGGAGCGCACGGGTGTCCTACACCTGGTCGAAGGTGCTGACCGACGCCACCAGCGACCGCAGCAACGCCCCGCAGAACTTCTACAACCGGGCCGCCGATCGCGCGCGGGCCACTTTCGACCGGACGCACGTGCTGACCTTCAGCTACATCTACGAGCTCCCGCTGGCGCGGCACAGCACGGGGTTTGTGGGTGTACTTGCCAAAGGCTGGCAATTGTCCGGGATCACCAGCATTGCCAGCGGCCTGCCGCTGCGGGTCAGTTCCAGCCTGGGCTATGACTGGGGCGGCATCGCCATCATCCCCAGCACCGCGACGCCGCGCCCCGATATGATCGCCGATGCGAACAAGGACGCGCCGCACACCATCGCCAAGTGGTTCAACACCCAAGCCTTCGCGGCCGTCCCCACCGGCGTGGTTCGTCCCGGCAACGCAGCCGCTACCACCGTAATCGGCCCCGGCTACCAGCGCTGGGACGCCTCGCTGTTCAAGAAAGTGAAGGTGAGCGAGCGCATGAGCGTGCAGTTCCGCGCCGAGACCTTCAACCTGCCCAATCACACCAACTTCCAGGGCGTTTCGACGGCGTTGGGCAGCTCGAACTACGGCCAGATCACCAGCACCCGCGAAGCTCGCCGCATCCAACTGGCCCTGAAGCTGTTGTTCTGATACCCGCCAATCCAAGGGCGCGGCGTCCACGGGGCTTTCCAGGCCCCGTGGACGGCCGGGCCGGGGCCGGCTCCACTAAAACTCGTAGGCCATCTTGAGGAAGTAGGTGTTGCCCTGCTGCGAGCGTTCACCGAGCGCGGCGCGGCCCCGCTGATACGCGAACTGCACCGACCCGAACGGCGGTCTGTAGCGCCAGACGAACACCGCCTCCGTGTTCTTGCGGTCGATCACCGAATTGGTCTGGAAAAAGGCGCGGATGAACAGGTCGCGCGTGAAGTTGTGCCGCACGCGAAAGATGTTGATCAGGGTGGCCTGCCGGGTCGGATCGGGTTTCAGCCAGACGCGGGAAAGCTGGTACTCAACCGCCGTTTCCGCGCTCAGCTTTCTGCGGATGTAAGCGTTCACCGCTTTCAGGTCGGAATCGAAACTCTTGCCGGTCTGGTATCCGACCGCCCAGGACTGGTACTCGCGCGTGTTGTAGGCGAGCTGGAACTCGGCCTGCGGGTTGTGGAAGCTTTTCTCGAACAGCCGGTATTCGTTGCGAAACAGCGCGGAGCCGCTCCAGCGGTTCCGCAGGTCGGTCCTGATGGAGACGATGTTGTGGTAGCCGCGGACCACGGCGTTCTGCTGGCTGAAATACAGGTTGTTCTTGGACTCCAGAATGACGCGCTGGATGCGGCCGTCCTTGAACCACAGGGTTTTCGAGAGGTCGCTATCCAGATCGCGCCGGTCGTCATCCTTGATGTAACCGATGGAGTTGATGTTGTCGCCGAAGCGGTCGCCGACCTGCGAGTAGCGAAAGTGGAAATGGCCGGTCGAGGAGTCGTAGGAGGGGCGCAGGAACCCCGCCCAGTTGCCCTTGCCGTAGCGCCCGTGGGAGCGCACCAACTGGCCGGTCAGGCCCCAGTGGCGCGTAAAAAACGCGGCGGTGTCCATCCCGATCGACCCTTCGTTCCGCCCCCCGAACGAGCGGTTGGCCACCATGAAGCCCAGGGCCGAGGACTTCAGGTACTGCCGCTCGACGCGCCCGATGGTGTAGTTAGCCCGCTCCAGTCCCGTCTCGCCGGCCGTGCCGCTGGGGAGCCGCGATTCGGCCACCAGCAGGGTCGTGTCCCACGGCCCAAATTTCGAGATCAGCCTGCCGCCGACGTCGATGTCCGCGATGCGGCGGGAATAGAAGGTCTGGATGCGTTGCTGGAACTTCTGGTTGGTTTCCAGAAAGAAGGGGCGCTTTTCGATCAGGCGCGCCTCGAAGCGCGTCAGGTTGACGAACTCCTCGTCGCCCTCGATGGTCGCGAAGTCCGGATTGATGGTCAACTGGGCGATGGTTTCGGGGCGGAAGGCGTAGCGGGCATCCAATCCCATCTGCCCACGGAGCGTTCGCCCCTGCTCGTACTGGCTCAAGGCGAAGGGGATGAAAGTGTAGGGGCGCGCGCTGCCGCCTTCCAGGTCCAGCCCTCGGATCTCGCCAAACTGCGACACGCGGAAGATATTTTCGATGGGGCCATTCCAGACGCTGGTTTCCAGCGTGCTGCGGCGCGCGCGCAGCAGGTTGAATCCCCAGGTTCTGTCGTTCCCCCTGCGGAAGCGCAAGGAACGGAGCGGGATGGCGAATTCCGCCGTCCAGCCGTCCTCCAGTTTCCGGGTGGCGACCTGCCAGCTTGTATCCCAGGTGACGTCGTAGATGCGCCCGTCGTCCTGGACGGTTCCGTCGGTCTGGGTGCCCAGCGGATTGACGGCGAAGAAGTAGCAGGTGCGGCGGTCGCGAAACGTGTCCAGAAACACGATGATGGCATCGTCGGGGAAGGCCACCGGGTCGCGCGGGGCCTGCGGCAGGCGGATTTGCCCGTCGCGCTGGCTGTGGCGCCCCAGGATCTGGTCCGGCCGGTCGTCGTAGGCGTAGACAGCGATGTAAATATGAGTGTCGTCGTAGGTGAAGTACCCGACTGTCTTCTGCCTGGCCGGCTGGCCCTTGTGCGGCTCAAATTGAACGAAGTTCTCCAGGCGGGCCGCCCCCGCCCACTCCTCGTCTCCGATGACTCCGTCAATCGTCGGCGGGCGCTCCGTTCGCACCGCCCGGACCGGTGGCTGGCCCGCTACGCAGGATAAGGGGAAGGTCAGACAACCGAGGAACAACATTCCCCAGCCCAAAAGATTGCGCATGAGAGGCACAGCATACCAGAGGAATGCGCTGCGGCCGATAGCGCTGCCGCCGCGCGGCGCCCAGAAACCATGAAAATCGCGCTGAAAAAACAACAATCCGGACGATTAGGATTCGGGCAGGGCGTAGGGGTACAAGCGGCAGAACACCGCCGTGGCCAGCACCCCGCTGGCGGCGTTCAGAACGATATCGCCCACCGAGGCGTGCCGGCCGGGCATGAACAGTTGCAGTCCTTCCGAACTAAACGCTGCCAGCAGGCAGATCATTGCCGCCCAGGCAAAGCGCTGCAGCCGCCCGATCCTGAGGCTGTAATAAAGCGAGATGCCCAACCAGAAGAAAAGGAGGAAGTGAACGCCCTTCTGCACCAGAAGGTGGGATATCCCGCCCGATGACAGGCGGAGGCCCAGCAGGGCTCCGTAGTAACGAAAAGCATACTCGGAAGCTTCGCCGGCGAGCCGCGTCGAAGAAAGGAAAATGACCGCCAGTTGCACGGCGATCCCCGCCAGACGAAAGCGGACGGTTCCGCCACCTTGGACCGCATCCCGATTCACGGCCGGGACTCCTGCCTCGACGATGGTTGTTAACGGTTCGCGCGCCTCCGCCATAGGTTGATTGTAATTCAGGGAAGGGCGAAGCCGTCAACCGCCGCGCGGCATGTTCGCCGCCGAAAGGCGCCGCTTCGTAGCTCACCGCTCGGCGTGGATCCGAACAATTCGCGAAACGCGCGTGCCGCCTGCTTCATCAATAGTGCAGGTTGAACTGCCTGGCAGGCGGAAGGCTGCATGTTTCGAAAGGTGCTGGTCGCCAATCGGGGAGAGATCGCGGTGCGGGTAATCCGCGCCTGCCGGGAACTGGGCATCATTGCCGCGGTTGTTTACTCGGAGGTGGATCGCAAGGCCTTGCACGTCCTCCGGGCCGACGAAGCATACCCGGTGGGCCCGGCGCCCGCTTCCGAAAGCTACCTGCGGATCGACCGCATCATGGAAGCGGCGCACCGGGCCAAGGCCGAGGCCATTCACCCCGGGTACGGGTTTCTGGCCGAGAACCCGGCCCTGGCTCGCGCTTGCGAGGAGCAGGGCATCGTGCTGATCGGTCCCAGCGCGGCCAGCATGGAATTGATGGGCTCGAAGACCCGTTCGCGGCGGGCGATGCGGGCCGCCGGCGTGCCGGTGGTGCCCGGCGGCGATGCCGGCCTCGAGTCGCCGGAGCAGGCCCTCGAATTGGCCGAGCAGCTCGGCCATCCCGTCATGATCAAAGCCGCCGGCGGCGGCGGCGGCAAAGGAATGCGGCTGGTGCGGAGCGCGGACGATCTGCCGGCCGCCTTCCAACTGGCGCGCGCCGAGGCCCTCAGCGCCTTCAACGACCCCGAACTGTACCTGGAGAAGTGCCTGGACCGGCCGCGGCACATCGAGATGCAGATCTTCGGCGACCGGCACGGGAACGTGGTCTATATCGGCGAGCGCGAATGTTCGATCCAACGGCGCCATCAGAAGGTGGTCGAAGAATGCCCTTCGCCTTTCGTGGATGAGCAGATGCGGCGGCGGATGGGGGAGACGGCGGTGCGCGCGGCCCGCGCCGCCGGCTACTACAACGCCGGCACGGTCGAATTCCTGGTGGACCGCGGCGGCAACTTCTATTTTCTGGAGATGAACACCCGGCTGCAGGTCGAGCACCCGGTTACGGAAATGGTGACCGGCCTGGACCTGGTCAAGCTGCAACTGGCGGTGGCCGCCGGCCAAGCGCTCCCTTTCACCCAGGAAGAGGTGCTGGCCGGATGGCGGGGCGCCGCGCTGGAATGCCGCATCTACGCCGAGGACCCGGACAACAACTTCTATCCCTCGCCGGGCACCATCACGGCGCTGGTTTCGCCCGGCGGCCCGGGCGTGCGGGCCGACAGCGGCGTGTACCGCGGCTGGACCGTGCCGCTGGAGTACGACCCGCTCATTTCCAAGCTCATTACCTGGGGGCGCGACCGGGGCGAGGCCATCGAGCGCATGCGCCGGGCGCTTCAGGAATACTCGATCGTGGGCATCAAGACCACCATCCCGTTTTTCCGGCGCTTGCTCGACCATCCGCGGTTCCTCGCCGGCCAACTGGACACCGGGCTGCTGGATGAAATCCTGGCTGCCCCGCCGCCGAATGGCGACGATGAACAGGCCCGCGATGCCGCGGCCATTGCCACCGCGCTCCACGCCGCCCGCTTCAGCCGCCGGCCCGCCACGCAGGCCAACGGCCGGCCGGAGGAAAGCGCCTGGAAGCGGGAAGGCCGCCGGGACCTGCTGCGGTGAAGCTTTCAGCTATCAGCCGTCAGCTTTCAGCTAAACTAGGCGCAAGCTGATAGCTAGCTGAAGGCTGAGAGCAAGGTCCAAAGTCCTGATGAGCAAAGCGCCAATCAAGAACCTGCGCTGGTACATCGTGGTGATGCTCTGCTCGGCCTCCACCCTGAACTACCTGGACCGGCAGACGCTCTCGGTGCTGGCCCAGACCATCCAGCGCGAGCTGGGGTTGAGCACCGTCCAGTACTCCTACATCACCACCTCGTTCCTGGTCAGCTACACGGTGATGTACGCGGTCAGCGGCCGGCTGATGGACCTGCTGGGAACGGCGCGCGGCTTCACTTTGTTCGTTTCCGGCTGGTCGATTGCCAACATGCTGCACGCGCTGGCCCGCAGCGTGGTGCAGTTCTCGTTCTTCCGCTTCCTGCTGGGCGCCACCGAGCCGGCCAATTTCCCCGGCGGCGTGAAAGCGGTGTCCGAGTGGTTCCCGATGAAGGAGCGCGCGCTGGCGGTCGGCATCTTCAATTCCGGCACGGCCATCGGGGCCGCCCTGGCGACGCCGGTGGTTTCCGCGATTGCGCTGGCCTGGGGCTGGCGGCCGGCGTTTGTCATCACCGGCGCGCTGGGCTTCATTTGGGTGGCGATCTGGCTGGTCGTCTACCGGCTTCCCCAGCACCACGAGCGCATCACGGACGCCGAGCGCGACCTGATCCTTTCCGGCTCATCGATTGCCGCCGAGCAGGGCGAATCGGTGCCGATCATGCGGTTGCTGCGCATGCGGGAGACGTGGGGCTGCGTGATGGCCCGCTTCCTGACCGACCCCATCTCCTACTTCTTGTTTTTCTGGATTCCAAAGTACCTGCAGCAGGAACGGGGTTTCTCGCTGGCCGACCTGGGCAAGTACGCCTGGATGCCTTACGCGGCGCTGGCGCTGGGCAACATCGCCAGCGGAGCGATTCCCCGCTGGCTGATCGCCCGCGGCTGGACGCTGAGCCGCGCCCGCAAGACCACCATGCTGGCCGATTCCTGCCTGATCCCCATCTGCTGCCTGCTGGTGACGCGGGTGCACAGCCCGGCGGCCGCGCTGGGCCTGCTGATGGGCATGATGTTCGGGCACTCGCTGTGGGGTAACATCACGCTGCCGGCCGAGGTCTTTCCGAAACGCGCGGTGGGCAGCGTGTCCGGCTTCGGCGGGGCCATGGGCGGGCTGGCCGGCGCCGTCACCCAGCTCACCATCGGCTGGGTCGTCCAGCGCTTCTCCTTCACTCCCATCTTTGCCGCCTGCTCCGGCGCGTACCTGCTCGGATTCCTGCTGGTCCATTTCCTGATTGGCGAGCTGGGCTACATTCGGGAGATGGGGCCTGGGGCGGCGCGCAACTCCAGGTAGTGAATGGCGCCCGCGCGTCATCCGGGCTACATCCTGCGGATCTGCGTGAACTCGAAGTTGCGCGGGTCCAGGCCCGCCTGCTCGAGCTGCCGGAGGCACTCCACCGCCGTGCGTCCGAGCGCGCGGATGTGCCGTTGCCTCAGGTCGATCTGCGGTTTCCCTTCCTCTTCTCGAAGCGCGGTGGGCACGTACCGTTCGATCGCCATCCACTTGCCGGCGTGCTGGTTCCGCTCGGCGATCGACAGGTCCTCCGGAAAGCGGCCGATAATGGTGTGTGGTTCCTGAGGGACTGCTGCAGCCACTGGGGCCTCCTTGAAACAATCGTCAATGAAACGACCCTGAATGTTATTCTACTCCGCGGAGATGGCGGCCGTCAGACTCATCGTGAATGCCGACGATTTCGGGTTCACGCGCGGCGTGAACGAGGGCATTGTGCGCGGGCACCGCGAAGGGATCATCACCGCCACCACGCTGATGGCGCACGGGCCGGCGTTCGAGCACGCGGTGGAGCTGGCGCGGGCCAACCCCTCGCTGGACGTGGGCGTCCACCTGGTGCTGTGGCCGGGCGGCGGCAGCCTGCCACGGCGGCTGCCGGCGTTTGTGGCCCGCGGCTTGCTGTCCTCCCCGGCGGCCGTCGAGGCCGAGTTCTCCCGGCAGGTGGAGAAGGTGATGGGGGCCGGCCTCCGCCCCTCGCACCTCGATACGCACAAGCACGTCCACGTGTTCCCGCGGGTGATGAGGGCGGTGGCGCGGGTGGCCGCCCGGTTCCGCATCCGCTGGGTGCGGCGGCCGCTCTTCCGCCGGCAGATTTCGGCCTACGGCCTTCTGACCCCGGATCATTTCCTGGGCTATCGCCTGACCGGCCGGATGACCCGCGACTCGCTGCTGGCCGCGCTGGAGCGGCTGAAGCCCGGGTTGACCGAACTCATGTGCCACCCGGGCCTGTACGACGACGAACTCGAACGCGCGCCGACGCGCTTGAAGCGCCAGCGGCAGATCGAGCTGGAAGCGCTGACCAGCCCGGAGGTGCGCCAACTGCTTCATCGCCATGGGGTCGAGCTGGTTTCGTTTGAAGGCTCTTAGCCGCAGATTGCGCAGATTTCACCGATTATTAATCTGTGTAATCCGCGCCATCCGCGGATCGGTTCTTATGCTTGCCTACGGAAAGCTGCCGCCCGCGATCCTGGATGGGCTGCTGGCCCGGATCCCGCGCCGCGATGCCCGCGTGGTGGTCGGACCGCGGATCGGCGAGGACGCGGCGGTGATCGACTTCGGCGACCGCTACCTGGTCGCCAAATCCGACCCCGTCACCTTCGCCGCGGAACGCATCGGTTGGTACGCGGTCCAGGTGAACGCCAACGATCTGGCCACGATGGGCGCGCGCCCCCGCTGGTTTCTGGCCACGCTGCTGCTGCCGCGCGGCGATCCGTCGCTGGCCGAAGCGGTCTTCGCCGATCTGCTGGCCGCCTGCGAGGAACTCGACATCAGCCTGTGCGGGGGCCACACCGAGGTGACGCCCGGGCTGGACCGCCCGATTGTCGCCGGCCACATGCTGGGCGAGGTGGAGAAGGAGCGGCTGGTGCGCAAGGAGCGCATCCGGCCCGGCGACGTGGTGCTGCTGACTCGTGGCGTGGCCCTGGAAGGCACGGCCATCCTGGCCCGCGAGAAAGCCGGGGAGCTGGCCGGCCGCCTGGAGGCGGCGCTGCTGGAGCGGGCCCGCAACCTGCTGTTCCGGCCGGGCATCAGCGTGGTCGCCGATGCCCTGGCGGCCTGCGCCGCAGCGCCCGTGCACGGCATGCACGATCCTACCGAAGGCGGCCTGATCGGTGGCCTGTATGAGCTGGCCGCGGCTGCCGCCGCCGGCCTGGCGGTGGACAGCAGCCGCATCCCGGTTCTGCCCGAGACGGCCGCCATCTGCTCGCTGCTGGACCTTGACCCCTTGCGCCTGATCGCCTCGGGCGCCCTGCTGATTGCCGTGGCGCCGGATGACGAGCGGCGAGTCGTCGAAACGCTGGCGGCGCGCGGCACGCCCGTGGCCGCCATCGCTACGGTCATGCCCCCCGCTCACGGCCTGCGCCTCGACTCGGCTCCCTTCGCCTTCCCGGACCGCGACGAGATCACAAAGCTGTTTTAAAGCTGTCAGCTATCAGCTTTCAGCTATCAGCTACAAGCTGGCACGAAAGCGAAAAGCCGACAGCCCGCATTTCTCGGTGCAGCACGGTACAACGGGGCTGAATCATGAAGCAGTTGGAAATGCTGAGAAGCTCAAAACTGAAAGCTGATGGCTGGAAGCTGACAGCTTGTCTGGCTTCAATCGAACCGCAGGGGCTGCGCCGGGCCGATCTCGTAGCGGTCGTTGCCGGCGAGCTGGCGGACGGCGGCCGGGCTGGCCAGGAACTCGGACATGGCCAGCGTGTTGCGGATGCGGGCGGCCCGCAGCTCCTCAGGTTCCGGCGAGCCCAGGTTGCCCAGCAGGAACTCCAGCGCCGTCTCATCGCTGTCGAAGTGCATGGGCATGCGCAGAGTGTGGAAGTTCAGCGCGGTGCGCCCGTTCGTGTAGCTGGCGGCGAAATCGATCTTCTCGAACAAGCGCTTGTGGATGACGTCGGCCAGACCCATGCCATTGGCGTTGCCCTTGCTTTCGTCGGTCAAATCACGCGCGTAGATACGCCGTATCCGGGTGATGCCCTCCAGGCGCAGCGGCGTGTCCGGTTGCGGAGCGCGCCCGATCACCTTGGGGTCCATGCCCGTGCCGGCAATGTTCTTCCCGATTTCATCGACGATCAGCAGGTCCAGCTCGGAGAACGGCAGGCGTGAATACATCCGGCGTGCGCGGAGCAGCAGCAGCCGGTCCAACTCCTCGATTCCGGCGGCGGGCGCGGCGGCCACCTCGGCCAGCTCGTGCTCGTCGTTCTCCACCAGTCCCACGCCGGCCCACACGCGGCCGGTGGCCAGCGAGACGCGCGCCATCTCCACGATCGTGTCCGTAAAGCCGGCCCGCATGGCGTTGCCGTGGAAGCTGCGCGCCCCCTCCAGCTTGCCCAGCCCCACGGCCATCATCTTCATCAGGCCGCTCTCGATATCGCCGTCAAAGGTGGTATGCGGTTTGACGCGGTTCAGCAGCACGATGCGCCCGGTCTCGAAGGCCCCGCGGTCCATGAAGACTTCGACGCCGCGCGGGCTGGGGCCAAGCCGAACCGCGTCCATACAGGAAACAACGGGAACGCCGACGCCGGCCTCGGTGATGCCGTAGTCGGCCAGCACGCGCCGCTGCCCCTCGGCCGTGGCGTTGCCGTGGCTGCCCATGGCCGCGACGACGAACGGCTGGGCGCCGGCCTGGGAGAGCGCCTGGCAGGCACCCCGGGCGGCTTCGGCGATGCGGTCAATGCCGCGGCTGCCGCAGGTGACCGCCACCCGCGCGCCCCGCAGCTCACCGGCGGCCAGTAGCGGCGCCAGCGCCGCGCGCACGGCCGCGGCCACGTCGCTGATCGCCGGCGCGCCCGCCCGCACTTTTCTCACCTGATGAAACTCCGGCAGTCGCATCACTGTGGATTTAACCACAAAAGGGGAAGGATGGGACGCAGATAACCGCCGATAAACGCAAGCTGGTGGTGGGAGGAGCAGTTCCGGGTCCTGGGTCTCCCGGAAGAGGCAGAACTCACCTCGACTGAGGCTTCCTTGGGCGTTCGTGACTGAGAACCAGAGCAAACCGCCAACGGAAACGGCCCAAGGCAAACCTTTCGAGCGCAACCGCTACACAGCGGACTGCATGATCGCCGCCTGGGGCGAAGGCTACTTCCCCTACCTCTACCAGCGCCGCCCCGATCCCAATTACGACCCGGTCGCCGGCGGGATCATGGCCTGGGACGTCTACCGTGAGATGTGGGGGTCCAACGGCGAGTTCGTCATAGACGGGAACCTCAAGTCCGTCGAATACGCCGACCGCCTCAAGACCATCACGGTCCCCACGCTGATCTCGGTTGGCGACCACGACTTGTCCGCCCCCTCCCTCTCCCGCGAGATGCACGCCTTGATCAAAGGATCCAAGCTCGTCGTCTTGCCGGAAAGCGGGCACATGACCTTCGTCGACCAGCCGAAACTCTTCCTCGATTCTGTTCTCGACTTCCTCAAGCGGTAAACCGCGTCCGGGCGCATGACATTCCGCTCGGTGGCATAATGAGGCCCGAGGACCCGGCTAACCGCTGCGGGAACGGCGATGACGCCCATTCATCCATTGGAAGTCATCGGCAGGAAGAACCACTGATGCGATGCCGGGCGGATTGACGCAGAACGCTCTCTTCAGCGCTTCCCTGAACTGGTTGAGCTGCGGTTGATTCTGCTCTACGATTCTGGCACCCTAGTGGTAATGAAGGTCGCAAACCGAAAGCGCAAACGGCCCGCTTCGGCCTCAGCGGCGGAGGCGAACGAAGCAACGATCCGTCTGCGAATCGAAGCGTTGGAGGAAGGTGGCTACCTGGCCACCAGCCGGGACGTTCCCGGACTCGTCGCCGAGGGACGCAGCGTCATGGAAGCGGTAGAAATCGCCCAGGGACTTACCCGGAAGATAATCGAATCCTGCCTGGAACATGGCGACCCTCTTCCGCCGTCGCTGGCGAAGCTCGGCCGGCGCTCCCTCAATCTAATCGTTCCGGTCGGGATTCGCTGATGGGG
>JAPKYU010000669.1 GCA_026394175.1 Acidobacteriota bacterium
ACCGGTATCCCCTTGGCGCGTCGGCTGTGACCACGTTTCCCCCTGGAGAGGGCGGCTATGCTTATACAAGTCAGGCGAGAGGAACAACTTTGGAGCTGCGGATGACCCGATCGCGAGTGACCAGCGGGACGTTATGCACCAGGCTTGTTGCGGCGATGATCTGGTCGGCCGGATCTCCGCGAAAATCGAGCCGGCAGGCGCCGCGGCAAACCGCCAGGTCGAGGGGCCAGACGTGTATCTGGGCCAAGGCCTGGGCCAGCTCCGGCGAATCGACATCCAGCACGATCCGGCCTAATTGAGAAAGCTTGGCCATCTCCCAGAGCACGATGGCCGAGATGCTCCATTGGTCCTCGGCAAGCAACCGCCTCTCGTGCCTCGTCAGTTGGCCCGCCCAGGCAGACAGCAGGATGTGAGTATCAAGATTCAGCATTCCACTTCAGGCCTGTCGAAAGAATATCGCCCTTGATCTCGAGCTTTCCTTTCATGCTGCCGATCAAGTGAGCGCACCCGGAACCGATGGGGACGACCCGCGCAACCGGCTTGCCCCTCTTGGTAATTACCAGCCCTTCCCGGTCGAGGCGGTCGAGCAGGGACAGGCATTGCTCCTTGAACTTGGACGCGTTCACCTGCCGCATAATCGTTAATTATGCCATATGGTCGTCTGAGATGTCCAGTCAAATAAACTGACCGGGTGCGCGACATGAGAATGTGACCGGGATGCTCAGATCAGCCGGAAACTGAGGAAAGCTGTGCGGAGTGAGTAGTGGCAGACTCCTCGGACCAGTCAATCCTAAGCGCCATGCGTTTCCCGATCGGGAGGGAAATCGCCCGTCGTCAGGCCGAAGTCGGCGAGCACTTCCTCCATCGGAATGCCCTTGCCCCCGCGCTCGCCGAACCAAGTTTCCGAACGAGCGATCGCCTGACGTTCTTCGTCGGTCAGCGGTTCATCATCCACCGGCGCGGTCGCGATCGCACGGGAAACCGGGTCGAGCAGGATGAACTCCAGGAAGCGGACGGCGGTGGCCATGTGTGCAGCCGGCAACCGGTCGATCAGTTCGTGCGCCTGCTGTTTTTCCGAGGCTCCGTTCACACGCCTCCTTTGGCCGCTAAGTGCGCGGCTACTCCAGCACCAGTGTGGCGTAACAAGGTCCCCATGAACCGTATGTTACCGCATTTTTCAGCCGGGTGTCTTCCTGACGTCTATAGAAATGGTGGGTGCCCGTAAGTTGTTGGAAACATGGAGCGGGAGATGGGACTCGAACCCACGACGTCCAGCTTGGGAAGCTGGCATTCTACCACTGAATTACTCCCGCCCTGGTTGAACCGCTGGATAGGCGAGGTTCACGGCCGCGGGACGCTTCAAGCGATTTCCCTCGCCCCGAGGCCCCCCTGCCACCCAATTCCACTATAGCCCTCCTGCCGTGCCGTTGCAAGTGCGGAGTGCGGAATGCGGAGTGCGGAACGTTCGGCAGCGGGATTCTAAGTTTTCAGGGCAGGCCAACACAGATAAACGCAGATCAGCCGCGTTTGAGATTATAGCTGGCAGGAGTTACCAGTTTGACACTTGACAGCCATGAGATAATAGCAAATGGGCATAATAGGCCAGGGATGGCGCCGGGACGCCGCTCCCTTTCTTTGACAATTCGAGTTGCGACTGTTCCCAGTGCGGAATGCGGAATGCGGAACGTGAAATGCGGAATTGTTGTCACTCCGAACTCCGCACTCCGAACACCTGTTCCTGCACGGTGAGTCCGAGAATGGCCCAGTGTTTTCAGGCACTTACGGCCTGCACCTGTTATCCACCTGTATTAGCAGGTGAAGGCTCCGTAACGCGTTGAAAACACGCATCCAGGAACTGTGTCGCCCACCTGTATTTCACAGGCCAGGGCGGGAGGCGGACAGCGGGCGCGCTGCGTGGCGCCTGCGGCTTGCCGGCTCGCAGTCGGGGCGGGGAAGCGAGGCGCCTTGACTTCGCGGCCGCAAGTGCTAGTATTTAACTCATAATCCGGGCCACGGGGGTGGCGCGCATAGGAGTGCGGTGCGCGCCGGCGCAAAGGAGGCCCGACGTGTTCGATATCGGTATTCCGCAACGGGACACGTTGTGGTTGAACGTGACCAATATCATTCTGGGCATTCTCACGCTGGGCTGCTGTGTAGCCGCGGTGTGCGTCGTTGCCCGCGAGATTCTGCTGCGACTCACCCACCGGCATTCGCCCCCTGCGCCCCCGCCGCTGTTGCATTAAACCCACAACAAGGCCGGAGGCTGGAGCCTACAGCCCACAGCCCTCAGCCAACAGCCCCTTGCATTGATCCCGCGAGTAGGGTTTGATAGGCGCATGACAATCGCTCGTTGCGCCATCTTTTTGGTCCTCCCGCTGCTGGTCGTGGTTGTGTTGACAGCGCCGCGGGGG
>JAPKYU010000021.1 GCA_026394175.1 Acidobacteriota bacterium
CGGATCGGTTGTCTGGTTCATCCTTAACCGGGGCAAGGGGCAGCCTGAATTCACTGCTTAAGAAGCAAGAATCCTTTCGACTGCTACGCGGATCTGAGCTGCGCTGATCTGTCTTGATGAATTTGGGCTTTGATCTGCGTGCATCTGCGATAATCTGCGTCCTATTTGATTCGCCGTGAACACCGCCACCGCAGCCCGCGGCTACCTGCGCTACTGGATCATCGCGCTGGTGTTTTTTGACACCGTCATCAATTACCTGGACCGGCAGACGCTCTCGGTGGTGGCCCCCGTCCTGCGCGACCTGTTCCACATGTCGAACACCGAATATTCCTACGCGGTGTTCGGCTTCATGCTGGCCTACACCATCATGAACGGGGTGTCGGGGCGGGTGATCGACCTGCTGGGCAGCCGGCGCGGCTACCTGCTGATCATGGCCTGGTGGTCGGCCGCGGCCATGGCGCATTCGCTGATCGGCGGCGTTGTGGGCCTGGTGGTCTGCCGATTTTTGCTGGGCGCCGGAGAAGCCGGCAACTGGCCGGGAGCGGTGAAGGTGGTGGCCGAGTGGTTCCCGCAGCGCGAGCGCGCCTTCGCCAGCGGCATTTTCAACAGCGGCGCGTCGGTGGGCGCGCTGATCGCGCCGCCGCTGGTCGCCGCCATCACGCTGCATTGGGGCTGGCGCGCCTCCTTCGTGATGGTGGGCAGCGTCGGATTAATCTGGATGCTGGCGTGGTTCCTGTTTTACCGGGTACCGGCCAACCACCCCCTGCTGTCGGCCGCCGAGCTGGCGCACATCACCGAAGGCGCGAAGGATGAGGCGCGCGAGGCCGGCCCGCAGCCGCCCTTCTGGCTACTCTTCCGCCTGCGCTTCGTTTGGGCGCTCACCCTCAGCAAAATCTTTCTGGACCCGGTCTGGTACTTCTACATTTTCTGGTTCCCGGAATACCTGAGGCGGGTGCGCGGCTTCGACCTGGGCAAGATCGGCATGTACGCCTGGATCCCGTTCTTGACGGCCGACGCCGGAAACCTGATCGGCGGCTGGCTGAGCGGCCACCTGATCAAGCGCGGCTGGAGCGTCAACGCGGCGCGCAAGTTCACCATCACGCTGTTCGCGGCGCTGATGACCGGCGCCATTCCGGCCGTGCTGACCGCCAACGTGTGGCTGGCCATCGGACTGGTGTCGTGCGCCACCATGGGCTACATGGGCGCCAACGCCACCATCATCGCCCTGCCCTCCGACGTCTTCCCGCGAAAATCGGTTTCCACTGTGTACGGCATTGCCAGCATGGGCGCCGGCTTTGGCGGCATGCTGTTCGGGCTGACCACCGGCCTGGTGGTCGATCATTTCTCCTACCGCCCGGTGTTCTTCGCTTCCGGCGTCATGCCGCTGATCTGCGCGGCGCTGATCTGGACGCTGGTGGGGCGCATCCAGCCCATCGCCGATGAGAAGCTCCGCCGGTAAGAACCGATCCGCAGATTGCGCAGATTACGCAGATTCACCAGCCGGTCGCATCCCCGTAATCCGCGCGATCTGCGGATTGGTTCCCTCATTATGGTTGTTCGCTGATGGCGTAAGCTGGGGTACTATAGCGGGTTTCCAGGCCCATCTTCGCCCTGGAATCTGGATTGACCGCATGCGACTCGCTCCTGTCGATTACAGCATCATTTTGGTGTACTTCGCATTCGTCCTGACCATCGGCTGGACGCTGAAGAAGTACATGCTGACCAGCACCGACTTTTTCCTCTCCGGCCGGCGCATGCCGAGCTGGATCACCGGGCTGGCGTTTCTCTCCGCCAACCTGGGCGCGCTGGAGATGATGGGCATGGCGGCCAGCGGCGCCAAGTACGGCATGCTGACCAGCCATTTCTACTGGGTGGGCGCCGTCCCGGCCATGGTCTTTGTCGGGGTGTGGATGATGCCGTTTTATTACGGCAGCCGCGCCCGCTCCGTGCCCGAGTACCTGCGCCTGCGCTTCGATGAGAAGACGCGCGGGCTGAACGCCATTTCCTTTGCGGTCATGACCGTGCTCATGAGCGGCATCAACATGTACGCCATGGCCGTGGTGTTCCGGGTGTTCCTGGGCTGGTCGATCCACTTCAGCATCCTGGTTTCGGCCGGCGTGGTGCTCGCCTACACCTACCTGGGCGGACTGACGTCGTCGATTTACAACGAGGTGCTGCAGTTCTTCCTGATCGTGCTGGGCTTCGCCCCGCTGACCATCATGGGCCTGCGGCACATCGGCGGCTGGGAAGGCCTGGTGGCGCGGCTGAACAGCCCGGGCATGGTCAGTTCCTGGCGGGTGCTGGCCGACTCCGGCTCCAACTCCATGGGCGTGAACTGGTTCGCGATGGTGATGGGGCTGGGGTTCGTGCTGTCGTTCGGCTACTGGTGCACCGACTTCCTGGTGGTGCAGCGGGCCATGGCGGCGCGCGACATGACCGCCGCCCAGATGACCCCCATCATCGCCGCCTTCCCCAAGTCGCTGTTCCCCTTCCTGATCATCGTCCCCGGCATGATCGGCATCGCGCTGATGCCCGACATCGCCACCTCCTCGGGCGGCTACAACGACGCGCTGCCCCGCATGCTGCAGCAGTTCTATCCCTCCGGGCTGCTGGGGCTGGGGATCACCGCCCTGCTGGCCAGCTTCATGTCGGGGATGGCGGGCAACGTGACCGCCTTCAATACCGTTTTCACCTACGACATCTACCAGTCCTACATCCGGCCCAACCAGCCTGACCGGCATTACCTGGCCGTGGGCCATTGGGTGACGGTGCTGGGAGTGCTGATCAGCGTGGCCTGCGCTTACATCGTGCTGCAGTTCAACAACCTGATGGACTACATGCAGTTGCTGTTCAGCTTCTTCAACGCGCCGCTGTTCGCCACTTTCCTGCTGGGCATGTTCTGGAAGCGGGCCACGGC
>JAPKYU010000417.1 GCA_026394175.1 Acidobacteriota bacterium
ATTGGCAAAGCGCGCGCAGGTTGGCGTGCGGCGTGTCCCGCACGACTTCGCAGCCGGCTCCGACGATGAACTTCGGCCCGGCCTGGCGGTGACATTCGGCGACGGCGCCGGCGACCGTTTCTGGTGAGCCGTCGCGCAGCACCTTGACCGGGTCGATGTTGCCAAGCAGCACCTGCTCTGGCCCCATTTGCGCGCGTCCTTCGCTCAGGGGCGAAAGGAAGTCCAGATCGACGATCTGGCAGCCGAGCGTTCCCATGCCGGCCAGAATCTTCCGGGTGTTGCCGCAGATGTGCAGGCGGACGCGCCCGCCGGCGGCATGGATTCCGTCCACCAGCCGCTTTTCGGCCGGCCACACGAATTCGTCGTAAAAGCGCGGCCCCACCAGCGACGCGGCGGCATCGCCCACGCCGATGATGTCGGCGCCGGCCTGGATTTGCGCGCCGGCGAACCGCATGCCGTTGTCCACCACGGCGTCGAACAGCGCCCGGATAAACTGCGGATCGTCGTAGAAATCCAGCATCAGGCGGTTGATGCCGCGCAGGTCGGCGGCCTCGGCGCAGGGCCCTTCCACCCAGCCCTCGATCAGCTTCGAGCCGGCGACGCGCCGCCGGAACAGCTCGATGGCCTTCACGCGGTCGTGCATGCGGCCGCCGCCCAGCGGGTCGGGTTGCTTCAGCGTGCCCAGGCCGGCCTTGTCCCCCAGCAGCGAGTCGTGCTCGGCCAGCGCCGGCGGCTGGTTCTCATACCATTCGATGGCCGCGCCGAAATCCGCGGCCTCGCGCCCCGGGTCGGAAATGGCGGAGACGTAATCGAAATCGAATTCCTCCGCTGTGCGGATCTGGGCCTCGACCAGCACGCGATGGTCGCGCGCGTATTCGCCGTAGCGGACGCCGGCCAGGTCGGCGGCGAACATCATGGTGATGGGCATCAGCGGCAGGCGGTCGATCTGGCGCCCCTCGATCATGCCCAGCACTCGCTCGCGCCCGGTCATGCAGCGGCTCTCCTCTCGAACCGAATTCTAGTTCACCCCAAAGACAAGAAGGGCACGAAGTACACAAAAATGCATTTCTTCGGGAACTTCTTGTTCTTTGTGGCTTTGTGGTTAAATAGGACGACGAAGGGGATATATTCCTGCAACCCGCTAAGACGCCCCGGCGGCGCCTGGACTATATCGACTGGATGCGCGGGCTGGCCTGCCTGCTGATGTTCCAGACGCACGCCTACGATTCCTGGCTGGCGCCGGCCGAGCGCCAGGGATCGCTGCTGCGCTATTCGCAGTTGCTGGGCACGCTGCCTGCTCCGCTGTTTATCTTCCTGGCCGGGTTCTCGCTGGCCCTCGGGCTGGATCGCATGGAGAGCAAGGGCCCGGCGGGCAAGCGCGCGGCGCTGGCGTTCGCCAAACGCGGCTTCGGCATTTTGGGCCTGGGCCTGCTGTTCCGCGTGCAGGAGTGGGCCATCGGCTACCCCTGGGCGCCCTGGACCGACCTGTTGCGCGTGGACGTCCTCAACACCATCGGGCTGTCGCTGGCGGCCGCCGCGTTGGTGCCCCTGCTGGCGGCCGGGCGTTGGAAGCGAGTGGCGCTGGCGGCCGCGTTCGCCGCGGCCATTGCCATGGCGACTCCTCCGCTTTGGACCACCCATAAGCCGACCTTTCTCCCCTGGTGGCTGGCTTCCTACATCAACGGCGGTCATGTGGCCTATGAGCCGACGGGCTGGCTGTTCCCGATCTTTCCCTGGACGGCTTTCGCCTTCGCCGGATGCGCGGCGGGGTTGCTGCTGACCCGGTCGATGCGGGCCGGCCGCGAGCGGGCCATGATCGCCGGCCTGGGCGCCGCCGGTGTTGGCCTGTGGTTTCTGTCCGGGTGGCTCGATGCCCTACCGGTGCGTCTGTACGCGGTTTACGACTACTGGCGCACCAGCCCCAATTTCTTTCTGCGGCGGGTCGGCCTGCTGCTGATGATCATGGCCGTGACCTACTTGTGGTGCGCGGTGAAGCCGGGCCGGTGGTGGAGCCCGGTGCAGCAACTGGGCATGACCTCGCTGCTGGTGTACTGGGTGCACATCGAGTTCGTGTACGGGCGGTTCTCGATCATGCCCCGCCGCGGCAGCACCGCGCTCCAGGCCAGCCTCGGCCTGGCCATTATCACCGTGGCCATGCTGGCGCTTTCCGTGATTCGTACCCGCATGAAGAGCCGCGACCGTAAGGGAGCGACCCCGAAGCCGAGCCGGTCTGGGTAAGCACGGAGTTGGGGACGCTCCCTGATCCCGCATTGCGGGACGGCTCGGTTGCAGTGTTGGCCAAGCTAAAACTCGACGCTTTCGCGCAGCACTTTCAACTCGCTATTGATTTCCACTTCCAGCGAATAGGAGCGCGGGCCGGCGCCGGGGCGGATAGACGGCCACCTCGAGGAAAGCGCGGCCGGCCTCCGTATCCCCGACAGCCAGCAGCACGTTGTTGGGGAGCGGCTTGCGGAAGCGCCGCACGCCGGGCAGCGCCCGCTGCCCGATGGCGTCCACCCCGCTATCGTAGCCCAGCAGCCGTTGCTTCCGGTAGACTGGGCCTATGGGAATGTTTGTTTTCGGCCGGCGGGCTCACCACAAAGTCACAAAGCCACGAAGCCTCAATGGAAAGACCGATGGGAATGGAACGCAGATAAACGCAGATGAACGCAGATCAAAGTCTGCGTTCATCTGCGTTCATCGGCGTCCCATTTCCTTGTGTCTTTTTCTTTGTGTCTTAGTGCCTTTGTGCCTTTGTGATCAAGCCTCCACCAATGTCCGTACGGGCACAGCGCCGGCCGGACCGGATGCCGCGTTGCTGGAGAGGATCGAGCAGGTGTTGCGCGCCGCCCGCCAGTTCGGCGAGGAACTGTGGCCCGGCTGGAAACCCGCGGCCACGCCGTTGGCCGTGTTCCAGGGCGCGGAGATGACCGTGCTGGTCGGCCATCCCGCGCCGCCCGCCAATTTCCGCCGCTTCCCCACACCCGCCGTCTCGGCGTCCGTTTTCGTTGCCGATTCCACAGCCGGCTTCCTGCGGGCCAACACGGAGCAGCCCTTCGCCGGCACGCTCACTTCGTTCTTCGCTTACAACGACTTCATGAAGCCTGCGGCGGCCGAGGGCCTGGCTCTGGCGCTGCACGAGCTGTTCCACGCGGAGCTCAGCCGCGTGGCGCCGCGCAAGGTCGGCAATATCCTGGTGGTGCTGTGGGGCGACTATCCCGAATTCTCGGCGCGCAACCGGGCCTTGCTCGCCCTCGAAGCGCAACTGCTGTACCGGGCGGCGGCGGGCGAGGAAGCGCAAACGCGAAGCAATGCGGCCCTCTTCCTCGGCGCGCGGGCGGAGCGGCGCAAGCAACTCACCGCGGAACTGGCAGGCTACGAAAGCGGCGAGGAATCCAGCGAAGGCCTGGCCCGCTACATCGAGTGGCGGGCTCTGGGACTGCTGCCGCGCCTCGGTCCGGAATTCAAAGAGGCGGCGGCCGGGGTCGCCGCGCGGCTGGAACCGCTCAAGAACATCAACAAGCTGGAACGCGACCGCGAGCGGTTCTACGCGCTGGGCATGGCCCAGGCCATCGCCCTGGACCGCCTTCGCCCGCAGTGGAAGAAGGAGTTTGCCGCCATGCCGGCCCTGCTGGATGAGTTGTTGGCGGGGGCCGCGCCCGCCGCTTCCGCCGAGGAAGTCACGCGCGTCAGGGAGAAGCTGTCATTCAACCGGCTGCTGGCGGAGCAGGAAAAAGCGCTCGCGGAACGGCAGGAGCAGGGCGAAGCGCGCTTGGTGGCGCTGGCTGCGGTCCCTGGCCGGCGCTTGGTGGTGGAGATCGGCGAGATGAAGAACCGGCCGGCGCTGCGCGCTTTCAACCCCAACGGCACCGTCCTGTTGACGCCCGGCCAGGTGCTGCACGATTTCCTGCTGCTGGACTTGGGCTCGGACCCCGCCCAACGCTTCCGCCTGGAATTCCGCGGCGTGCCCGCGCTTTACGACCGGCTGCAGAACGCTTTCTGGTGCCTGCTGCCGGCCGAAGCCATCACCCAGGCGCTGGAAGCGTACACGAAGGCGCCGGCCGGCGCGGCGCTGGCGGTGCAGGCGCCCGGGTTTCGCGGCGAGTTCACCGGCATGCAGGTGGAGCGGCGCGGCGCCGAACTCCGCATCCGCCCGCTCCAGGACCTGATCAAGAAGCCGCAGCTCGCGCCGCCCACCTTCGTCCGCCCGTAAGAAGTCCAGGGTCCAAAGTCGCCCTCTCCTGGGGGAGCCCTGCACTTTGGACTTTTGATTTAGGCGGCGACGGGCGCCCGCTCGACGTCCGACAGCCTGTCGGGCAACACCACGGCGCGATCCAGGAACCTCTTGCACCACAGCTCGAACGAGATCAGCGTCCACAACTGCAGGTCCATGGTCCGGCCGCGATCGTTCAGTTCCACCAGGCGTTCGATGTAGCGCGCATCGAAGAGGCCGCGCTGCCTGCAGGCGGGCGCCAGAAGCAGGTCGCGCACGAACCCGCCCAGTGTCCCACGGAACCAGCGGTCCAGGGGGATGG
>JAPKYU010000360.1 GCA_026394175.1 Acidobacteriota bacterium
ACTGGGCGTCGCGGCCGGGAATCTTGGGCAGCACGACCGGGCTCTGGAGGCGTTTCGCAAGGTGGCCGACGTGAGCGGGCCGACGGCTGCATCGTGGACCAACCAAGCGCTCGCGCTGGACGGCCTTGGTCGGCGTCAGGAAGCCCTGCGGTGCGCCGAGCAAGCGGTGGCCCTCGATCCGACTATGGCCTTCGCCTGGGAGGCGCTTGGCGCTGTGGCCAACAATCTTGGCCAGCACGAGCGGGCCCTGCAGGCGTTTCGCAAGGCGGCCGAGTTGAGCACGCCAAAGGCGACGTTGTGGATGGCTCAAGCGATCGTCCTCAAGAACCTCGAACGACCGGCGGAAGCCCTGCGGTGCGCCGAGCAAGCGGTGGCGCTCGATCCGAGTATGGCCCGCGGTTGGGAACAGCTTGGAGTTGTGGCAAGCAGTCTCGGCCAGTACGAACGGGCGCTAGGGGCGCTCCGCAAGGCAGCCGAGTTGGGCGCGCCTCGCCCGGCACTGCTAACCTTGCAAGCGGAAACGCTTCGGCACCTCGGGCGTCATCAGGAAGCTCTCGAGGCGATGGACGCAGCCTTGGCCTTGGAGCCCGGTTCCGCAGACGCATGGCGGCGAAAGGCTTGGGTCTTGTCCGCCCTCGAACGGTTCGAAGATTCCCTGGAGTGCGTAGAGGGCGCACGCCAACACGGCGCCAACGACAGAGACTATCACCACGACCGGGGAGACCTTTTGCTGCTGTCTGGGCAGTTCCAGGACGCGTTGGGCGATCTTGAGGCCGGATTGGAGTTACAGCGTGACGACTGGGATCTGCAGGCGGATCGCCTTATCGCTCTTGGATGCCTCGGGCAACAAGGACCATCGATGGAAGCACTGCCTGTGGCCCTCGCTCAGGTGCAAATTCCACCTGAGTCTGCTTCAACGGTCCATGACTTCATGCATGAAATCGGGTTGAACTGCCTGCGCCGGGCTGAAGACCAGATCAGCCGGGGGCTGTTTGCCGCAAGCCTGGGAATGGGGTCCTGGCAGGCCACGGAGTGGTTCGGCAAGCAAGTCGGCAATTTCCTGCGACGGGTGCTGGACGTCAAGCCGGGCATGTTTCAGAATTTCGCCCGCTTGCTGGCGGAGCGAGTGAAGAACGAAGGAGTGCTCAGGCTATTGGATCCGTTCCTAAAGGCGAATGACCTTCTGCAATCGAAAGATCTGACCATCCTCGAAAAGCTCTTTCCTGAGGTACGGGAACTGGTCCTGGACATTATTCGCCGAGTCGATCCTGAATTGCACGGACAACTTAAGCGCCTGACATGAAGCTCGCTCCCGACCGCCTACCATGAGTTTTGCAGCAAATCGACGGCGGCGGCGGTCATGGTCTTGACGCCGGTACGGAATGAGATTCGCAGGCATTTCACCACCAAGACACAAAGGCGCCACGATTTTACTACTTCCGGTCTTGGTGCCTTGGTGTCTTGGTGGTGATTATCGCACTTCGGGAGCGTCAACGGGGGGCGGCAGCGGGTCGTGCGACGCGATCAGCCAGTTGGCCAGGCGCGCCATCATTTCCTGCTTTGGCGCCGCCCGGCCGGCGTCGCTCCACAGGTTATCGAGCTCGTGCGGGTCGCTGCGCAGGTCGTACAGTTCGCCGTAGGGCCGGCCGGCATAGTAGACCAGCTTCCAATCGCGGGTGCGAACCATCTTGGTGGCCGGAAACTCGGCGTAGACGGTTTCATCCCATTTGGCTTTTTCCCCAGCCATCAGCGGCAGCAGCGAGCGGCCCTGCACGCCCTCGGGCGCCGGAGCGCCGAGCAGCGCCAGTAGCGTCGGCATCTGGTCGATTTCCTGCGTGAATGGCTCGACTAATTTGCCTGCCGGTAGCGTGCCGGGGAAACGCACGACCAGTGGCACGTGCAGCACCTGGTCGTACATGTAGCCGCCCTTGAATAGCAACCCGTGGTCGCCCAGCATTTCGCCATGGTCGCTGTTGAACACCACCAGCGTATTGCCGGCCAGCCCCAGCTTCTCCAGTTCATCGAGGATGCGACCTATGCACTTATCGGTCAGAGTAATCGACCCGTAGTAATAGGAAGTGATGCGGTGCAGATCGGCGTCGGTCATCTTGCGGAGATCGAAGCCCGCGGTCCCCTCCAGCGCCCGCTGGTGCTCGGGCGGCTTGTTGGCGAACTCGTTGGCGCGCCGGTGCGGTTTGGGGAACTCGGCGCTGTCGTACATTCCGGCGTAGGGGCGCGGCGGGTCGAAGGGATGGTGCGGCCGGTGGAAGTTGACCTGTGCGAAGAATGGCCGCCCGCGGTTCTGCCGCAAAAACTCGACCGCCAGGTCGGCCGTCACGCTGCTGCTGTCCAGTTCCTCGCCCCAGGGCACGGGATGGGCCTGAAATGTCTCCTTCAGCTTCGCTTCGTATTCGGCAACTTTCGCGCCGGTCCAGCCGGCCTTTTTCAATGCCGCCTCGTGCTCCGGGTCGCCAAAGATACGCTCGAAGCCGCCGGTGGCGTTGTTGGGGGCGAAGGGGCGGGCGCCGATCGACGCGGTCAGGTAGCCGCGCTCGTTCAGCACCCGGGCAATGGTCTGCTCACGGTCGGACAGGCGGTAGCGGTTGGTGAAGGCGCGGTGGACGTGCGGGTAGCGCCCGGTCAGCATGCTGCCGCGCGACGGCACGCATTGCGGCGCCTGCACGTAATGGCGGGTAAAGCGCACGCCCTCGCCCGCCAGCCGGTCGATGGCCGGTGTCTTCACGATGCCGTTGCCGTAACAGCCCACGCAATCGGCCCGGTGCTGGTCGGTGGTCAGGATCAGCAGACTTGCCGATTTCGGATTGCGGATTTCGGATTGCGGATTTCCCGCACCGACGACCACGGTTGCTGTGCCCAGGAACTGGCGTCTGGTTAGCATCCGTCTTTTTTACCACCAAGACACCAAGACACCAAGGACGGCGGTTGACTTGGGGGGCGCTCGGGTCTATTCTCGGCCTATCTGAAATCCCTCACATGACGGGAACGAACGTCGCGCACTATCGGGTTCTCGAGCGCCTGGGGTGGCGGCGGGATGGGCGTCGTGTACAAAGCCGAGGACACGGTGCTCGGCCGGCAGGTGGCGCTGAAGTTTCTCCCGGCACAGGTGAGCAGCAACGCGGTGGCCAAGGAGCGGTTCCTGCGCGAGGCGCGGGCGGCGGCCACACTCAACCACTCCATGAGGCCAGCAGTATCGCCCGACGGCAAGCTGGTTGCCTTCCAGGCTATCCCCGATATGCAGAAGCCGCCGCAGACCGCCATCGTCTCGATCGAAGGCGGGCCGCCCATCAAGATGCTGCCCATTTCAGTGCCGGTGGAATGGCCGCCTGACGGCAAGGCGCTTAGCTACGTGGAAACAACCAAGGGCGTGGGCAACATCTGGAGCCAGCCGCTGGACGGCGGCAAGCCGGCACAGCTCACGCATTTCGATTCCGACCGGATCTTCAACCACCGCTGGTCGCGCGACGGGAAGCGCCTGGCGCTGGCCCGCGGCCGCATCGTCAGCGACGTCGTCCTGCTCTCCAACTTCAAGCCGGAAAAACAGAGAGTCTTTACACGGCGAGCGCCACGACGGGAGTCAGCACCTGGTTGACGGGATCTGGCGCCACCCTCAGCGTTTCGAGAGCCGTTAGTCCCAGAACCTCGATGTCTCCCGGCTCCGCAAAGACCACGTTCACTGCGCCGGAGCGGCCATCATAGGCCACGATCAAGTAACCGATCCTCCGCTCCACCAATGCACCGGTAATGGTTCTGAACTGCTCGGTTTCAACGGGCTGAACGCCTATTCCTTCGAGTACGGGGGCGGACACCCAACTGAAGAGAGAACCGGTATCTACCAGCAGCGACACCTCCCGCTGGCGCTCCAGGTGCGCCGGATTCTTCAGGACTACCGAGGCGCTGAAGATTCCCATGGCTAGAGTATACCCTCAAAAATCGAAGCGCAGCGCGAACTGGGTTTGCCGCGCCGGGACCGTCACCCGGGTGATGGTGGCCACCGTGGCGGTGTTGGTGATGGCCATGTCCGGGTTGCCCCAGTTGGGGTGGTTCAGGGCGTTAAACAACTCGAAGCGAAAGGTGATGCTGCGCCGCTCGCTCTTGCCCAGCGGGAACATCTTGTACATGGCCAGGTCCATGACGTTCAGCCCCGGCCCCAGAACCACGTTGCGGCCGCAGTTGCCGAAGCGCGCCTCGCCGGTCGCCGGGTCCAGCGTTGGCGGGATGGCAAAGGCGGCGGGGTTGAACCAGCGCTGCGGAGTGCGCTCGCCGCGCGGCAGGTCGGCCGGCACGCCCAGCACGCGGTCGGGCCGGTTGTTGGAGAGCGCGTTGGACTGACTGAAGCTCGGCGTCAGATACTGCCCGGTCTGATACCGCCAGATGCCGCCCACCTGCCAGCCGCCGACCACTGCCTGCTGCCATCCGCCGGTGCTCTTCAGGAACCGGCCGTTGCGGCCGAAGGGCAGCCGGTATTGCGTGTTGGCGGTAATGACATGCCGCCGCACGTAATCGCTGTTGGCGCGGTCGCGCCCGCGGTTTTCCATGTCCAGGATCGCCGAGTTGACGTTGGTGCCCGTCGTGTCCAGCCCCTTGGCCCAGGTCCAGTTCGACTGGAAGGTCAGCCCCGAGCTGAGCGTCTTCCGCGCCTCCACCCGCATCGAGTTGTAGTACGAAGTGGCGTCGGTAATGCGGTAGTTGACCGACGAAGTGCCGTAGGTGGCCTGGTAGAGCCGCATGACGGCGCCCGGCTTGTTGGGATCCGGGATGGGGCCGTTCAAGTTGATGGTGCGGAACAGGTGCGTCCCCTTGTTGCCGATGTAGCCCAGCGTGAAGACCGTCTTCCAGCCGATCTCGCGCTGGATGGTCAGGTTCCACTGCTGGTTGTTGGGCAGCAGGAAATTGCGCTGCAAGCCCAACGGCGCGACGCTGGCGGTGCTGCTGGTCGAGTACGGTGCATCCAGCGTGAGCCGCGGCACGCCGTTGGTGATCGCCTGGCTGTGGGTCAGCAGGCCGGCGAACGGCGGGTTCACCAGCATGGTCTGCAGCAGGTACTGCCGCGGGTAGCGGGTGTAGAAGATGCCGTAGCCGCCGCGCACCACCGTGTTGCCCTTTTTTCCCACCAGGTACGTGAAGCCGAAGCGTGGCGCGAAGTTCTTCTTCTGGGTGTCCACCAGGCGGCGCGGGGTGAAGCCCGCCTGCTGGTCGGTCAGCAAGGGGAAGCGCGGCGTTCCATCGGGATTCGTCAGGCTGGCCATCAGCGGCTTGTTGTACTCACTGGTGGGCGCCTGCCCGCCGTTCGAGGCCACCACGATGGCCCCGGTTTTGGGGTCGAAGTTCGAGAAGCGGTTGCGGATTTCGTACGGGTTCAGGAACAGCTCGTAGCGCAGGCCCAGGTTGAACGTCAGCCGTGAGGTGGCCTTCCAGTCGTCCTGGTAGTAACCGGCGAAATCGAGCTGCTTGAGCAAGCCCTTGGGCTTCAGCGCCACCTGCTGGCTGCTCCTGGGGATCCCCATCAGAAAGTCGGCGAAGGAATAGCCGCTGGAGGCCGCGTTGGTGTCCCCCTGGAACGTGAGCTGGCCGCGCGCGTTGGTTTGCTGCAAGACGTTCAGCAGCGTGCGGCGGAACTCCGCCCCGGCGCGCATGGAATGCGCGCCGCGCTGGTGGCTGAAGGTGTCGGAGTAAGTGAAGACGTTATTGATCATCGACAGCGCCGCTTCGCCGTAATCCGAGGTCTCGCCGTACTTGATGGGCGTGAAGGCGTCGTTGCCGCTGAAGACGATGCGCGGCATCGGCGGGATCCAGTCCTTTTCGTTCTCGCCCGGGAGCTGGAAGCCCTGCAGCCCGAGCGATTTTACCGTCGGCAGCCCGCCGTCAATGTAATGAGCGATGTCGGAAAAGTTCATCGCGCCGAAGCGAAACTCATTCACGGTGCGCGGCCCCAGCGTAGAGTTGAGCGCCAGCGAGCCGTTGCGGCTGCGCAGCGGCTCGGTGTAGCCGACCCCGGGCGTGCCCACCAGGTTGGGCTTGAAGCCGCCGGTATTGCCGTAGGTGGTGCGCGCGCTCAGCGTGGTGTGGCGCGGAAGCTGCTGGTCCATGCGGATGGTGAACTGGTCGCCGATCGTGGTCTTCTCGGGGAAGCGCTGCGTGTTGTTGGTCAACGCGTTCGAGTCCGGGCTGCCGTAGAACGGCTGCAGTTTCAGCGCCGTCTTGCTGATCAGCGCCCCGCCCTGGTACTGGTCGAGCCGGTTGCCGGGGATGTTGGGGCGGCCTGTCGCCAGCGGATCGCGCAACTGGATGCTGCGCGAGAGCAGCGCCGAGAAATCGCCTTTCCAAAAGGCGTCCGGCGGCAGGAACGAAAACCGCGTCACGTTCTCGTATTGCCGGTTGGCCTCGTACCTCGTAATTGAAAAAGAAGAAGGTGCTGTTGCGGCGGGTGGGCCCGCCGATGGACCCGCCGAACTGGTTCCGCTGGAAGGGCTGAATGCCCAGGGTGTTGAACGGGTCGCGCGCCTGAAAGTGGTTGGTGCGGTTGAACTCGTAAAGGCTGCCGTGGAACTTATTGGTGCCCGACTGGGTCACCATGGTGATCTGCGCGCCGGCCTGCCCGAATTCAGCCGAGCTGTCCGCCGACAGCACCTTGAACTCGCGGATGGCGTCGATCGAGATGTTCATCGCCGCCTTGCCCTGAAACAGGTTGTTGTTGGGCACACCGTCAAGCTGGAAATCGTTCGAGAAGCTGCGGTTGCCGTTCAGCGCGTAGGAGCCGAAGTCCTGGCCGCTGTTGAGCGTGTTGTCCACCGCGCCGGCGCTGAGCAGCACGAGCTGGTTGAAGTCCCGCCCGTTCAGCGGCATGCTGACGATCTGCTCGTTGGTGATGAGGCTCTCGACCGCCGCCGTCTCGGTCTGCAGCTCGGCGTGCGCCGTCACTTCGACGCGCTGCTCGATGGCGCCCACCTCCAGGGTGAAATCGGCGCGCACCGAGGAGCCGATGGTCATCTGCACCTCGGAAATCACGCCTTTCTTGAAGCCCTGCGACTCGGCGGCAATGGTGTAGCGGCCGGGCGGCGCCGAATAAATCACGTACTCGCCGCCGGCGCCCGCCGTCACCGTCCAGGTCTGGCCGGTGCCCAGGTTTTGCGCCGTTATTTTCGCGCCGGGAATGGCTGCCGAACTGGCGTCCCACACCCGCCCCACAAACGTGCCGGTGGGCGACTGCGCGAACAAAGACACACCAACAAGAACAGCCGACAGCAAGTAGCTTTTCATACGGCTCCCTATCTCATCACGTTGCAAGACCTGAGGGGCTCAGCGAGCGCGTTTGGAACTTCGCCCGGCCGCGCCCCCTGCCTGACCGCGCACCGGCACCGTCAGTCGGGCCCGCTGACCGGCCACGTCCATGTAACGCCTCAGGACCTGATTCATTCGCGTCTGATAGCCACGCCCCTGACGCCTGAACCAACCGAGCACGTCGGCATCAACTCGGATCGTGATCGTTTCCTTGTTCGGTGGCCAGGGCACGAGCGGCTGTGCAAAGACCGCATCGTCCAGCTCGGGAATGTCGCCGTAGTCGATGTCCTCGTCCCGCAGCTTATCGACCCTCGCCAAGTCGCTCTTGATAGCGTGCTCTTTCACGGGCATTGGCTTTCCTCATGGAGATGATCCGCGTGGCGTCACCGCGCAGCGTGTGGGCAATAATGACTACCCGACCCGTCAGGGTGCCAACGGTGAGGTACCGCGGTTCGCCGCACGGTCGGCGCAAGTCCTCAAACGTCAACGTGCGGCCGGCAAACACGAGCAGAGCGTCAGCGAAGTTCAAGCCGTGTTTCCACTGGTTCGACTGATTCTTCGCATGGTCCCACTCGAACTTCATCGTACCTACAAATTGTAAATACTCGGCCGATATCTGTCAAGCTGCACCGTCTCCAAACACATTGTTCAGGCGGCGATCAAGTGCCGGAATTCCCGCTCGCGTCCCGTCGGCATCCGCAAGGGAACACCAGGCCCCCGGCGTTGCCGGTCCGGCAGGGTGGGACCAGCGGCACGACCTCCATGTGGGTGTTCAGAAGGACCTATTTGCCTGTCTGGAAACACCATTTCGGGGTTGACAGCAATGCTCAGCCGTTAGAAACTCCCTACTTCTCTTGTCAAGTCCAAACTCCGGAGACAAACCATGCACCTACGACTTACGGGCCTGATTGCCGCGCTGGCGCTGTTGGCGGCGATGGCGGCGGCCGAGGAGCCGCAATACTTTGCCATTCGCAACGCGCGGATCGTGCCGGTCAGCGGGCCGGCGATTGAAAGCGGCACTGTCGTGATCCACGACGGGCTGATTGCCGCGGTCGGGAAAGACGTGCCTATCCCGCCGGCGGCGCGGGTGATCGACGGCAAGGGGCTGATCGTTTATCCCGGACTGATCGAGGCCCTGAGCACAACGCTGGGGTTTGCGGAAGCCGCGCCGGCCGTCACCACAGCCACAACAACGTCACGGTTCGGGCGGACGCAGACGCCGACACCGACCCTGCCGTCCACACCTGCCACGCCGGCAACCACCGAGGAGCGGCCGGCGCAGGGACCGGAGGACCGGCCGCAGACCACGCCGTGGGTCAACGCGGCCGACTTGGTGAGCCCCTCGGCGCGCAATTTGGAAGCGGCGCGCAACGCCGGCTTCACCAGCGCGCTGGTGGCGCCGCCGCGCGGCATCTTCACCGGCTACAGCGCGGTCATCAACCTGGCCGGCGAGCGCGCGGGCGACATGGTGGTAAAAACGCCGGTGGCGCTGCACACCACCTTCGGCGGCGCGGAAAGCTTCATGTCCCGCAGCTTCCCCGGCTCGCTGTTCGCCCGCATGGCTTACATCCGGCAGACGTTCCTGGACCTCGAGCATTACCAGCAGGAGAAGGCCGCCTACCAGAAGGGGTCACGCGGGCACAAGCGCCCGCAATACGACCGGGCGCTGGAGGGCCTGGAGCCGGTGGCATCGAAGCGCATCCCCGTGTTCATCGCCGCGAACACCGCCGTGCAAATCCTCCGCTACCTGGATTTCGGCGGCGAGCTGGGCGTGCCCTTCCTGCTGTACGGCGTGCAGGACGGCTACCGGGTGGCGCCGGAGCTGGCCAAAGCGAAGGTCGCGGTGCTGGTGAGCGCCAGGTGGCCGGAGAAGGAGCGGGACGCGGATCCGGAAGCCGAGGAATCGCTGCGGCTGCTGCGCCTGCGTGACCGCGCGCCCACCACCCCCGCGGCACTGTTGAAAGCGGGCGTGCCCTTCGCGTTCTATTCCGACGGCGCCAGCGCGCGCGACGTGATCCGCAACGTGAAGCGCTCCATCGACGCCGGCCTGCCCGCCGACGCCGCCCTGCGCGCCCTGACGCTGGCGCCCGCGCAGATCGCCGGCGTCGCCGACGTGCTGGGCAGCATCGAGGCCGGCAAGATCGCCAACCTGGTGGTCACCGACGGCGATCTGTTCGCCGAGAAAACCAAAGTCAAGTACGTGTTCGTGGACGGCGAGAAGTTCGACATCCGCGAAGAAGAAGCGCGGCCCGAAGCGACGGCGGGCCCACCGTTGGTGAACGTGACCGGCGCGTGGACGCTGAGCGTCGAGAGCCCCCGCGGCACCGAGACCTTCACCGCCAACCTGCGCCAGCAGGGATCGGCGCTCACCGGGTCGGTGCAGTCGCCGCTGGGAACCGTGGAGATCAGCGACGGCTCGGTGGGCGGCAACGAGGTGCGCTTCCGCATCAGCTTGAACTTCGGCGGCCGCCCGGTGGATGTCACCGTTATCGGCACGGTCAGCGGCAACAGCATCAAGGGAACCATGGGCATGGGCGGCGGGCCGGCCATGAGCTTCACCGGCTCCCGGCCGCAGGAAATTTCGGATTTCGGATTGCGGATTGCGGATTTCGAACCGGCGACGGAACCCGGGGAGGTGAAGTAACATGCGAGCCAAACTTGCAATCGCGCTTGTATTGCTGGTGGGCACAGTTTCGGGCGCGTCGGCGGCGCAGCCCATCCTTATTAAGAACGCCAACATCCTTACCGTCAGCCACGGCAGGATCGAGAACGGCGCCATCCTGATCCGCGACGGCAAAATCGCCGCCGTGGGGCTGACGGTGGATGCGCCGTCCGACGCGCAGGTGATCGATGCCGGCGGGCAGTGGGTGATGCCCGGCATCATCGACCCGCACTCGCACATCAACGCCGACGCCACCAACGAGGGGGCCATCAGCGTCTCCTCGATGACCCGCACCTGCGAGGTGATCAACCCCGAGTCCATCGCCTTGTACCGCGAGCTGGCCGGCGGGGTGACCACGGCCGACATCATTCACGGCAGCGCCAATCCCATCGGTGGACAGGATTGCGTCCTGAAGTTCCGGTGGGGCAAAACGGCGAAGGAGCTGATGTTCGAAGGCGCCAAACCCGGCCTGAAATTCGCGCTGGGTGAAAACCCGAAGCGCGCCGGCACGCCATCGGGCTACGGCCAGACGACGACCCCGCTGCGCTATCCCGGCAGCCGCATGGGCGTCGAGGACGTCATCCGCCAGGCCTTCACCGAAGCCCGCCAGTACCAGAAGGACTGGGATGAGTACAAGCGGAAGGGGGCCGCCGTCGCGCCGCGCAGGGACGTGAAGCTGGAGCCGCTGGCCGAAGTGCTGCGCGGCGAGCGCTACGCCTATGTCCACGGCTATCGCGCCGATGAGCTGCTGATGACTCTGAAGCTCGCCGACGAATTTGGCTTCAAAATCCGCTTCTTCATCCACGGCCTGGAAGCGTACAAGATCGCCAACGAGATCGCGGCACACGGCGCCGGCGTCTCAACGTTCTCCGACTGGTGGGGGTACAAGGTCGAGGCCTGGGACGCCATCCCCTATAACGCGGCCATCCTGGCCAAAAAGGGCGTCCTGGTTTCGCTCAACTCCGACGACGCCGAGCTGGCCCGCCATCTGAACCAGGAAGCGGCCAAGCTGCTCAAGTACGGCAACTTCACCGACGACGAAGCGCTGGCCACCATCACCCTGAACCCGGCCAAGCAACTGGGCATCGACCAGCGCGTGGGCTCGATCGAGGTGGGCAAGGACGCCGACCTGGCCATCTTCGACCAGCACCCGCTCAGCAATTACGCCAAGGTAAGCAAGGTGTTCATCGACGGCCAGGTGTACTTCGACCGTGAGCAGGACTTGAAACAGCGCGAGGCGAAGGCCAAGGAAATCCAGGAGCTGAAGGACAAGGAGAGGAAGGCGGCGGAGCGGCGGCCGCCGGCGGCCGAAAAAGCGGCGCCGCAAACCACAACGCCGCCGACGGGCCGCAAAAAGCGCCCGCCCGAGTCCACCGAGGAGGTGATCCGATGACACGCCGAATCTGTTTGCTGCTTTCTGCCTTCTGCCTTTTGCCTTCTGCCTTCGCGGCGGAGAAAGCGGTCGCGAAAAAACAGGTGGCCACGGACCAGCCGCTCATCCTTCGCGGCGCCACGGTGCACACCGTCTCGGGCAAGGACTTGCCGAATACCAGCGTGCTCATCAAGAACGGCAAAATCGAGGCGCTCGGCCAGACCCTGCGGGTGGCCGGCGCGCGGGAGATCGACGTCCGCGGCCTGCACGTCTACCCGGGGCTGATCAACGCGGCCACCACCATCGGGCTGACCGAGATCAGCGCGGTGCGCGAAACCTCCGACACCAGCGACCTGGGGGATTACAACCCGCAATTGCGCGCCTACAGCGTCATTAACCCCGCCAGCGAGCACATTCCGGTCGTGCGCGCCAACGGCATTACCACGGTGCTGAGCAGCCCCTCGGGCGGCGTCATCTCCGGCCAGGCCGCGCTCATCAACCTGGCCGGCTGGACCATCGACGAGATGGCCGTGCGCAAGTCGGTGGGCATGGTCATCCGCTTCCCTTCCATGACGCAGCGCTTCGGCCGCGGCGGCGGCATCGAACTGCTGATGATGATGCAGGAAGGCAGGACCGGCGGCTTCAGTGAGGCGCAGCGCACCTACGCCCGGCGGGTGGCGGAACTGCGCGAATGGCTGGACAAGGCCCGCCACTACGCGCAGGCCCGTGCCGCCGAAACACCCGACGTGAAGCGCGACCTGAAGCTGGAAGCGCTGGTGCCGCTGGTCAAGGGCGAGCAGCCGGCGCTGATGACCGTCTCCACCGCCCGCGACATCCGCAACGCCGTCGAATTCGCCGACAAGGAGAAGATCAAGGTTGTCCTGATCGATCCCGACGACGCCTGGAAAGAGGCCGAGCTGCTGAAGAAGAAAGACATCCCGGTCATCCTGGGGCCCACGCTTTCGCTGCCGCGCAACGAGGATGATCCCTACGATCTTCCCTACTCGCAGCCCGCCATGCTGTACAAGGCCGGGGTGAAATTCGCGATCTCCACCGGCGGCGTGCAGTTCGCGCGGAACCTGCCCTACCAGGCGGCGCAGGCCGCGGCTTTCGGGCTGCCCAAAGACGAGGCGCTCAAGGCCGTCACGCTCTACCCGGCCCAGATTTTTGGCGTCAAGGAACTGGGCAGCATCGAACCCGGCAAGACGGCGAACCTGATCGTCACCGACGGCGACCCGCTGGAATCGCGCACCCAGGTCAAGCGCCTGATCATCAACGGGCGCGAGGTCAGCACCGACAACAAGCACAAGCAGCTTTACGAGAAATACATCGCCAGGCCGTAGTTCACCACCAAGGCACGAAGGACACCAAGGGCACGAAAGAGCAGTGGTTCCTTCGTGCCTTTTGCGTTTTCAGGGCTGAACTTCGTCAGGCAAGCGGGCGAGAACCCCCTCCACGACTTCACAGGCGAGCGCGGTCGCACTATTCGCTTGCGCTAAGGTCGGCTGCGGTTCGTCGCTGGGGTAGCGGAATACCCAGGCATACGGGGTCACGTCTTCCAGCCGATCGATAAAACGCTCAAACGCGCGATCGATTGCCGCGCACTCGCGGCTCAAATGGCGAAGATCGTGGGTCTTTGCGAACGGCCGGTCGTGCCAGGTAAGGAATGCTTTCAGCGCCTTTTCGGCCGCCTGCTGGCAATGAAACAGCCCGTCCTCCAGGTCGGGGTCGGATTCGGAAAGCAGTCGCTTCGCCCTCTGCAAATCCTTGCGACTCTTCGCGATCCATTCGCGCGTGTCTTCGACTCGAACGGGATCAAGCGGCATAGAGTAGCTTCCCCTCTCGCACAATGGTCGCGGGGAACGAAGCCTTCAGGTGCAGTCGCTTATCGAAACTGCTCTTGCGGAAGACAACCAGGTCAGCGGGAACCGGAACGTCACGAAGCGCGCGGTAACCCGTTGCGCTGGTGCGAAGCTCTGGGGGGGCGTCGTCTGGAACGATGACCATGAAGTCGTAGTCGCTGTTTTTGCCAGCCGCGCCGCGCGCCACCGAACCGAACAGGTAGACGCGCTCCGGGTGGTAGGCATCAACCAAGCGGCGCACGATTTCGCTAACGATGTCGTCTCCTGGAGAAGGCATTCTTATGTCCGCTTCACGGTGAGCCATACCGTTTTCATTTTGCCATAAACGCTGTCCGTTCACTCCTTCAGTTCTGTTCGCCAATAAGCGTGGGGCGGAGCTCGTTGACCACGGTGAGGAAGGCGTTCATCACCGGGCAGATGCTCTTGTCGCGGTGGTAGATCAGGCCCAGCTCGCGCGTTAGCTTGACTCCTTGCAGGGGGACCAGGCGGACGATGCCGGCGGCGGCCTCTGCGGCCGCGAAGCTGCGGCTGATCAGCGAGATTCCCATCCCGACGGCCACGAACTTCTTGATGGCCTCCACGCTGGCCAGCTCCAGCGAGATGCGGGGCTCCAGCGAGCGCGCAGCGAAGATGCTCTCAAACAGCGCGCGCGTGCGGCCGGTGCGGGGAAAGATCAGTGGGTGCTCGGCGACCTGCTCGACGGTGAGCGAGCGCTGCCCGGCCAGCGGATGGCGCGGCGGGACGATCCACACCAACTCGTCGCGGAACAGCGGCAGCACCATCAGCCCCTTCTCCTCGACCGGCAGGGAAACGACGGCGAAATCCAGGGAGTTGGCCAGCACACGCTCCACCAGCTTGCGGGTGAAATTGCGGTGGATGCGCAGCCGGATGTCCGGATAGCTGGCGTGGAAGCGAGCGAAGACGGGCGGCAGCACGTACAGCGAGGTGGCTTCGTTGGCGCCGATGGCCAGCCGGCCGCGCGGCGCGACCGCCATTCTTTGCAGGGCTTCCTGGGCCTGGCGGCGCAACTCGGCCAACTGCTCGCAATGTTCCAGCAGGATGCGCCCGGCCGGCGTCAGCTCCACCTGCTTGCCGGTCCGCAAAAACAGCCTCTGGCCCAGTTCCTGCTCCAGCGACCGCACCTGCTTGGAGATCGCCGGCTGCGTGCGATACAGGTGTTCGGCCGCGCGCGAGAAGCTCTTGTGCTTCGCGATTTCGATAACCGTCCTGACCTGGTCGAAGTCCATATGAAGGCAGTGATGAGTGACGAGTGACAGGTGACAAAAAGCGCCGGCAGCCGGCCCCTCGTCACTTGTCACTCGTCACTCGTCACTTGTTCCACTAGTATATGATACAGAGACGCAATATGGATTTTGACCAATTGCGGGCCGTCGTGGAAGTGGCGTATCTTCCGGCACAACACCGACCGGGTGGTGCGCAAGCTGGCCGAGGGGGTGCTCGACATCGGGTTCATCTCGCTGCCCACCGAGCATCCCGATCTGCGGGTCATCCCGGTGCAGCGCGACCGCTGGGTGGCCGCGGTGCCGCCCGGACATCCGCTGGCCTCGCGCCGCTCGGTTTCCCTCGAGCAGTTGGTCGAGTATCCGTTCATCCTTCCGGAGATGGGCCACACCCGCGCGGCGCTCGACAAGATGTTGCTGCCCTACCGCCGGCTCCTGAAGGTGGCGTTTGAAGCTTCGGGGGTGGAATTGATCAAGCGGCTGATCGCCGCGGGCATGGGCGTGGCCATCATCGCCGAGCGCTGCGCCACCGAAGAGGCGGAAGCCGGCCGGCTGAAGCTGATCGCGCTGCGCGGCGTGAGCATGGTGCGCGAAATCGGCGTGGCCATGCGCAAGGAGGATGCGCTGCCCTCGACGGCGCGCGCCCTGATCGCCGTGGCCCGGCAATTCGCCGCCCAACCGGTGCGCAAATCCCGCCGCTCGTCCAGTAAGCAGTAAGCAGAATGAATTTGGGATTTCGGATTGCGGATTGGGGATTTCAACCCGTGTTCGAAATCCGCAATCCGAAATCCGCAATTGCTCTTGCTGCTTCCCGCCTACCGCTTCCTGCCTGCTGGCACCTGGCCGAGGAGGAACAACTCCGAGCGGCCCCTGGCCGGCCGCCAACGCGCGGCCAGCGGGCACTTGCCGTCGGCCAGCTCGCGGAACGTTTTTGGTCCCGGCGCGCCCGGTTTGGTCTGCCCCCAGACTTCGGCAATGCCGGCCAGCGTTTGCACGCTCGCCCCGGCCCAGCCGGGATGTTCGGCCCACTGCTCCTTGAAGCTCTCTGCGGCGCCCTGAACCAGCATGACCGCGGCGATGCGCTGCTCGGCCGCCTTGGCCGTTGTGGCGGCGGTGAAATGCCAGTGGTTGGGCATCTGTTCCTGGTACTCGGGCGGGTTGCCGGTGTTGTAGGGCGTGTCAAACTGGTCGGTCTGCGAGAAGGCCAGCGGCGACTCCGCGTGCAGCCGAACGGTGAGGGAAGTGGGCCCGCGCCGGGACACCACCTGGCGGCGCGCCTCGTCCACCTCCATCTTGTCGAGGGCGTGGAGCAGCCACTGGAAGGTGGCCGGCGATGGCGCGGCCAGGTCGTCGAGGACCAGGAACAGCCCGGGGCGCACGAAGACGATGTGCCGCAGGAAGCGGGTGAGCTTCCCCTTGTAGGCGGCGGCCGCATCGCCGCAAACATAGGTGATGGCCCAGCCGTGCTCGAAGCCGGTGATGCGGCCCTTGGCCTCGAAGTCGCGCACCACCTGGCCCTCGCCGTTCACCAGCACGCAGTTGTTGGCCTTGGTCTGGCGGGTCCAGTCGGCGTGGTGAGGCATGCCGTAGGCCGGCCCGTAGTGGCCCGAGGGGATGGCCAGGGCGCGCCCGCCTTTCAGGATGGCGAAGGAGTTCTGGTCGGCGTGGCTGTGGCTCACGCTGCCGTACGGGCTGCTTTTCAGCAGCAGGAAGGTGTCGCCGGCGGGATCATCCAGGGCGCTGTGCAAGGCCGCCCAGCCGATGCCGCGAAAGACCGCCGCGCCGGGAAAGTCCCACGGCGGCGCGGGCGCCACCTTGTCTTCGGTGATCAGCGAAATCAGCTCGCCGCTCTCGCCCGGCGAGGCCTGCTCCGCCCACCACACGCAGGCCGGATCGTTCAGCCGGCGGCCATAATGCCGCATCAGTACGCCGGCGGCGCCCACTCCCGGCCTCTCGGCGCCGTCGCCAAACGGCTTCATCTCCCCGTTGGGCGCGGTGCAGTAGAGGAAGTAGCGGCGGATACCGTCGAAGAAGGGCCGCTTCCACAAATCAACGCCCGTAGCCGCCCGCAGCGCCTCCAGCGTGGTCAGCGAAATGCCGTTGTAGCCCATGGCGTAGCTGAGGCCTTCGGCCCAGCCTCCATCAGCGCCGCCCCAGTGCGGGTAGAAGGTGGTGAGGGCGCGGAGCGAGTAGTCCAGCCATTCGGCCGCGTCAGGTGCTTCGCCCTTGAGCACGATGGCGTACTCGCTCAGGTAGCAGATCAGCCGTCCGTTGTGGCTTTCGGCGGGAGTGGCCAGGTAATCGGCCCGGCGCAGGCGCCGGAGAATCTGGCGAGCGCGATTGATGGTGTGGTCGCGCAGGGAGGCGCGCTCCGTCTCGTCGAGCAGCGGGTAGAGCCAGTCGTAGGCGCGGTGGCCGTGCCGGGACATGCTCAGGGCGGGCTCGTCGCCCCATGGGGCCAGCAGCGACATGGGCCCCTCGACGCCCCAACTGGCCACTTCCAGCAGGATCTTCTTCGCGGCCAGGCCGTATCGCTGGTCGCCGCTCAGCAAATAGGCCAGCGCCAGCGTGCTCATGCCCTGGTCGATGAAGCCGCGGAAGTTACGGAAGTAGACGGCATAGCCCATGCGGGCGCGGTTCTCGCCGGTGAAGGTGTGATACTGCGGCGGCTGCGG
>JAPKYU010000596.1 GCA_026394175.1 Acidobacteriota bacterium
AGTAGGGGATGAACACTTCGCGGAGCGTGGCCTGGTTGTAAACGCCAAGGAGAAACTGCGCAAATTCGATGCCGCCGCTTCCGCTGCTCTGTCCGTTGATATTCGAGAGGATGCGGTTGCGGTTGAACTCGTAGCGCCCGCCGGAGGCGCCATACATGGGAATGGTCTTCAACCGCTTCTCCGTCAGATCGACCCCGAACTTCAGGGTCATGGCACCGCGCACCCAGGAGAAGTTGTTGGTGATGCCGTAGCTGTGCTCGGCATTCTCGTTCTGTTGCGATTGGCTCCAACCGATGGACAAGGCGCCCGTCGCGAACTCGGGCAGGCCGCCCTTGGTGAGCGATGGCAGGCCCAGCTCGCGGGAAAGATTTCGTCCGTTGTTGGCGTCGAACATGGGCGGGAAGTTGCGCGTAAACCGCCCGTAGGTGTAGTTCAGGCGCAGTTCGTTGAACATGCGCGCTGAAAAGGCGTGGGCGTCGGTCAGCAGCATCTGGCGCGACCAACTGTAGTCGGTGCCGCCCGAGTTGACCTCGTCCCGCCCAATCTGGAAGTCGCTGCGGCCGCGGTCGCCGCGAATCGGCACCTGCGTGTAGCGGCCGGTCAAGCGGTTCCTCGCCGTGATCTGGTGGTCGATGCGAGTCGTGAGACTGTTCTGGCGACTCCTGATAAAGCTCGCACTGGCGTAGTTGCGGAGGTCTCCGTTGGACAGAAACCAATCACCCGCTTTGGGCATGTATTGCAGCAGCTTCTGGCTGATGGGGTCGAGCATGCTGCCGGGGATCTTGTTGTCGGGGAATGCCGGGTAGGTCTGTCCCGTGGCCAGCGTATTCCTCTGCCATTGGTTTTGATTGAGAATCGTGTACTGGTTGTAGATGGTGGCGTCCCCGATCTGGTTCTGGAGGCCGAAGCGCTCGGCGACGGCGCGCGGCGCATACCCGCCGTTCACCCTGACGGCGTCGCTGAAATCGCCGCGCAGCATGGCATCGGTCGGCTGCAAGGCCGTGAACGGAGCCTCGTCGTAGTAGTACCGCGGCTCGAAGGTCACGAAGAAGAAGGTGCGGTCGTGCCCGTCGTAGACCTTGGGCAGCCGTACCGGGCCGCCGTAGATAAGCCCGAACTGCTGCTGCCTGCGGTTGGACTGAGGACGGTTGTTGGCGGCGATGGTGAAGGGTGCGGCATTCAGCGCCGGGTTGCGGTGATACCAATACAGCAGGCCCTGGTACCGGTTGGTGCCCGACTTGGTCGTCATATTGACGATGCCGCCGCCGGTCTGCCCGAACTCGGCCGAGAAGTTGGAGGTCTGAACGGTGAATTCCTGCACGGTGTCGGGCGAGAAGGTGACGATGGCCCGTGCCAGGCCGACCCCGGTATTGTTCGCGCCGTCGGCCAGGATCGCCGTGCTGCCGGCGCGCCCGCCGTTGATGCTTACGTTGAAGCCCGGAGCGGGAATCTCTCCGGAACTCAGTTCCGGGTCCTCGGTCCCGGCCACGCCGGTGACGTTACCCGCGGTCAGCACCAGATCGAGCACGCTGCGGTTGTTCAGCGGCATCTCCGAAATCTGGCGCTCCGTGATGGTCTGGCCGAGCGTGCCGGACTCGGTATTGATCACGTCCGG
>JAPKYU010000479.1 GCA_026394175.1 Acidobacteriota bacterium
GAGTACGACGGCGGCGTGACCAAGCACATGCCCGACGCCGTGGTCTTCCCCACCTCGACCGAGGAGGTGGTGGAGGTGGTCAAGCTGGCGGCGCGCGAGCGGGTGCCGGTGGTGCCGCGGGGTGCGGGCACGGGCCTGAGCGGCGGCGCCATCCCCATCACCGGCGGCATCGTGGTTGTGTTCTCGCGGATGAACAAGGTCCTGGAGCTGGACTTCGAGAACCTCCGCGCCGTGGTTCAGCCCGGCGTGGTCAATTTCGATATCACGGTTGCCGCCACGCCTTCCGGCTGTTTCTTCGCGCCCGACCCCTCCAGCCAGAAAGCCTGCACCATCGGCGGGAACGTGGCGGAAAACGCCGGTGGGCCGCACACCCTGGCCTACGGCGTGACCACCAACCACGTGCTGGGGCTGGAATTGGTCCTGCCCGACGGCTCCGTCATTCACACCGGCGGTAAGGAGCCGGACGTTCCCGGCTATGACTTGACCGGGCTGCTAACCGGTTCAGAGGGGACGCTGGGCATCGTCACCAAGGTCATCGTGCGGCTGATGCGGCTGGCGGAGGCGGTCAAGACATTGCTCGGCGTTTTCGAGTCGGTGGACGACGCCAGCCACGCGGTGGCGGAGATCACGGCACGCACCATTACTCCGGTGGCGCTGGAGATGCTCGACGGCCCCACGCTCAAGATCGTCGAGGACTGTTGCCACGCCGGCTACCCGATCGATGCCGGGGCGGTGTTGCTCATCGAGCTGGAAGGATTGCGGGAGCAGGTCGAGTACCAGGCCGAGCAGGTGGCCGAAGTCTGCCGGACTTGCCGGGCGCGCGAGGCGCGGGTGGCGAAAAGCGCCAAGGAGCGGGAACTGCTGTGGATGGGCCGCAAGAACGCCTTCGGCGCCATCGGCCGCGTGGCCACGCATTACTACGTCCAGGACGGCGTCGTCCCCCGCACCAAGCTGCCCGACACCATGCGCAAGATCCAGGAAATCGGGCGGCGCCACGGCGTCAGCATCTACAACATCTTCCATGCCGGCGACGGCAACCTGCACCCGCTCATCCTTTTCGATGGCCGCATCCCCGGCGAGTACCAGAAAGTCACCAAGGCGGGGACCGAGATCCTCAAGTACTGCGTCGAGATGGGCGGCTCGATCACCGGCGAGCACGGCGTCGGAATCGAAAAGCGCGACCTGATGGCCGCCATGTTCAGCGACGACGACCTGGAGATGATGCGGCGCATCAAGAACGTCTTCAACCCCGAGGGCAACTTCAATCCCATGAAGCTGCTGCCCTCCGGCAAGTCCTGCCTGGAGGTGAAGATTCCGGCGCAGGCCCTGGCCTCCGCGCCCCCGCCGAGGTAAGAATAGGACGCAGATAAACGCAGATTGGGCATGGTCTGATCTGTGTTCATCGGCGTTTATCTGCGTCCCATTTTCCCTGTCTTCTTTTCCCAGGTGATGGCCAAGGAGCGCGGCTCCACGTAGCCGACCGGCTTGCCCAGCCGGCGCGCTTCCTTGAGCTCGGCATTCACGCCCCGCGATTGCTCCCACCCCGGAATCTTGAGCACCAGCAACCCCTGGCAGCGGGCCAGCATGGCGAAGTCGTACAGGCGCCAGAAGCGCCAGCGGGCGGCGTACTCCTGGCTGCTGGCGATCAAGCGGGTCTCGACCAGCGGGTGGTTGTGGACAATGGGGCTGAACACCAGGGTTCCCCTGGCCATCAGCCCGGCCGCCGCCCGCACGGCCTGCCCATAGCGCCGCCGCCGAACCGAAACGTGGTCATGGTGATACGGGCTGGCCAGATAGTAGATCTTCATTCGCACCGTCTTACTCCGCATTCCGCACTCCGCATTCCGCACTCATCAAGAATCGGCCACGGCGCCGTCCTCCCAGGTCCAGTTCTGGCGGTTCACGGGCTTGTAGGGATGCTGGGCGGCCACCTTCTCGTCGAGGTCCACGCCCAAGCCCGGCCTGTCGGGCAACTCCGCGTAGCCGTTCTTGATTCTGAGGGCGCCGCCGAAGAACAGGTCTTTGATCCAGGGAGCGCGGTTCTCCACCATCTCCTGGATGACGCAGTTGGGGGTGCAGGCATCGACGTGCAGCGAGGCCAGCGTGCTGACTTCGCTCTGCGGGTTATGCAACGTCACCTCGATGGAGTGCGCTTCGGCAATGGCGGCGATCTTCTTGCATTCCAGGATGCCGCCGGCATGCACCACGTCGGGCTGCACGTAGCTGACCAGGTGGCGGGCGCACAGGTCCGCGAAACCGTACTTGGTGAAGAGGCGTTCGCCGGTGGCCAGCGGCACGCGGGTGCGCGCCCCCAGCCAGGCCAGTGTATCCAGGTCTTCCGGCTGCGTAGGCTCCTCGACGAAGAAGGGCCGCAGCGGCTCCAGCGCCTGGCAGGCCTCGGCGGCCACCACCGGCGTCAGGCGGCCGTGGGCGTCGATCAGGATGTCGAAATCGTTCCCCAGCGCCTTGCGTTGGGCTTCCATGCGCGCCACGGCGCGGCGCACCTGGTCGCGGGCGCTGATGGTGTTCTGCAGGGGCTCGAAGGGCGCCCATTTCAGCGCCGTGTAGCCGCGCTCGCGCACCGCCAGGGCGTTGCGCGCCGCCTCTTCGGGCGTCTGCCCGCCGGCGTGCACGTACATGCGAATCCGATCGCGGCAGGCACCTCCCAGCAGGCGATAAATGGGCAGCCCCACCGCTTTGCCCAGTATGTCCCACAGCGCGATCTCCACGGCGCTGATGGCGCTGTTCAGCACCGGCCCCCCACGCCAGCGCGGGTAGCGGAACATGGCCTGCCACAGCCGCTCGATCTCGGTCGGGTCCTTGCCCACCAGAAAGCGCTCGTGTTCCCGGATGGCCTCGGCCATGGTCGCTTCCTTGCTCGTCACCGAGCCTTCCCCAAGCCCGGTCAGGCCCTGGTTGGTGTGGATTTTGACGAATACCCAGTTGACGCTGCCCACATTGACGACGAACGTCTTCAGCCCGGTGATTTTCAGGTGTAGACCGGCTCCGCGGTCCTGGCTGAAGACGGGCGTTGTAGCCAGCGGGCCAAGCGCGGCTGCGGAAAGAAAAGCGCGGCGTTTCATGCCGGCTTCTTATCACAAAGGCAGCGGAATACCAAGGGCCGCGGCGCGCGCCTGCCGGCGATCGAGCCAGCGCTGCCAGGCATCCAGGCCCTGGCCCGTGGTGCAGGAAACCTCCACAATCTCCAGCGCCGGCTGCACGCGCAGCGCGTTCTCTCTGGCCCGCGCCAGATCGAACGGGACGTAGGGCAGCAGGTCGATCTTGTTGACGATGAGAAGCTCGGACTTGAAGAAAATGGACGGATACTTCAGCGGCTTGTCTTCACCCTCGGCCACGCTCAGCAAAACGATTTTGGCGGCTTCGCCGAGGTCATAGCTGGACGGGCACACCAGGTTCCCGACATTCTCGATGAACAGCAGGTCCAGGGCCTCGAGGTCCCAGCCTTCCAGGGCGCGCTCGATCATGCGGGCATCCAGGTGGCAGGCGCCGGCCGTGGTGATCTGCCGGGCGGGGAAGCCGAAACGCGCCAGCCGCCGGGCGTCGTTGTCGGTCTGAATATCGCCGGCCAGCACCGCCACGCGCCTGCCGGCGGGGAAGCCTTCCAGGGTCCGCTCCAGCAGCGCGGTCTTGCCCGCGCCCGGGGCGCTGATGAAGTTGAGGCAGAGGACGCCGTGCCGCGCGAAGCGCTCGCGCAGCCCCGCGGCAATGTGCTCGTTCTCGCTCAGCACCTTCCGCTCCAGCGGCACGCGGCTCATGGCTGCTCCACCTCCAGAAAGCTCAGTTCCAGTTCCTCGCCGCCGATGCAGTCGGTCTGTGCCTTGCCGCACTGCGGGCAGGCCAGCTCGTAGTCAACCACGACGAACGAAACATCGCAGGCGGGGCAGCGGTGGCGGCGCGGGCAGCGCTCGATGGCCAGCTCCAGCGGCGCCAGGTCGCTGCCCGCCACCAGCGCCTCGAAACAGAAACTGAGCGAATCCGGCTCGACGCCACTCAACTCGCCCACACGCACGCCCACCTTGGTGAAGCGGGCGCCGGGGTGCAGGCGCGCCTCGGCTCTCACCGCCTCAAGCACGGAATTTGCTATCCCCAGTTCGTGCATTCCGCTGTTTCCATCATATCAACCAGTCTTCAGTTGTCAGTTCTCAGTTTTCAGTTGAATTGACAGCTCAGAACTGATAACTGACAACTGAAAGCTGACGATTCGGAGCAAAGCCATGCCAAAGACAGCCCGAATACTGCTGATTGCGCTGGTCGGGGCGCTGCTGCTTGCCGCCCAGGCGCCCACACCGGACGAGGCCAAGCGCTTTGAAGCCATCAAAGCCCGGTACGACCGCGGCGAGCCGGTGACGGTCGAGGAGCGCGAGTTTGCCACGCGCTACATGCAGCGGCAAAAGCAGCAGGCCTCGCCGCCAACACCCGAAGAGGCGCGCCGCTTCCAGGCCCTCAAGGCCAAGCGCCAGCGCGGCGAACCGCTCACCTCGGAAGAGGAGCAATTCGCGCGCCAGATGCTGCAGCGCCAGCCGCAACAGCCGCCGCCGCCGCAGAACTTCGCGGAATATATCAAGGCGCATCCCCCGCGCGAGTCCACCGGCCTGGTTCCGCTGCCCGACCTGGGGAAGGGAACGTACCAGGGCGAGCAGGGCGGGCTGTACCCCGACGGCCAGAACACGCCCCCGGCCGCGCACTTGAAAGCCGGGCGGGCGCTGGCGCGGGCCATCGCCCCGCTCGATGCCGAAGGGCGAAAAGCGGAGAGTGGAAAGATCGTCCTGCTGTCCATCGGCATGTCGAATACTACGCAGGAATTCCAGGCGTTCCAGAAACTGGCGGGCGGGGACCAGGACCTGAATCCCCGCCTGGCCATTGTGGACGGGGCGCAGGGCGGCCAGGCGGCCGAGATCACCGCCAACCCGCAGGCGAATTTCTGGAAGGTGGTGGACGAGCGCATCGCCAAAGCCGGAGTGACGGCCAAGCAGGTGCAGGCCGTGTGGCTGAAGCAGGCCAACATCCGGCCCACCCAGGAATTCCCGGCCAACGCCAAGAAGCTCCAGGGCGATGTAGTCGCGACCCTTCACAATCTGGCCGCCCGCTTCCCGAATCTGAAGATCGCTCACCTGTCCGGCCGGACCTATGGCGGATACGCGGCCAGCCCCTTGAACCCCGAGCCGCACGCTTATGAGAGCGGCTTTGCGATGAAATGGGTCATTGTCGAGCAGATCGCCGGCAAGGCGGAATTGAACTACGATGCGGCGAAGGGCGAGGTGCGGTCGCCGTGGGTGGCCTGGGGGCCGTACTTGTGGACCGACGGAATAAAGGGACGCCAGGATGGGTTCACCTACGCCCGCGACGATTTCGGGCCCGACGGGACGCACCCCAGCACGTCGGGCCGGGAGAAGGTGGCGCGCCTGCTGCTCACCTTTCTCAAAAACGATCCCACTTCGCGCCCTTGGTTCCTCGCCAAGCCATGAATGGGACACAGATAAACACAGATGGACACAGATCGGCGGAAGCCATGGCATCTCTGGAAATTCTTACCTGTATTCATCAGTGTTCATCTGTGTCCCATTTTCTTGTCTCTGGCGCAGGCGCAAGTGCGCTACGAGCAGACGCGCGCGGCCATGGGGACCGAGTTCACCATCGTCGCCTACGGCGATGACGAAGCGTGCCTGGAATCGGCGGTCAATCGGGCATTCGACCTGATCCAGCAACTGGGCCGGCGCTGGAGCAACCGCCTGCCGCAGAGCGAGCTTTCCGACGTCAACCGCCGGGCGGCGCGCCAACCCGTATCTGTGCCGGACGACCTGTTCGAGCTGCTGGAAACCTCGCTGCGCTACAGCCGGCAGACCGGCGGCGCCTTCGACGTTACGGTGGGACCGCTGGTTGCCGCCTGGGGGTTTTTCCAGGGAACGGGCCGAATACCGGCGCCGCCGGAACTGGCGGAGGCGCGGGCGCGCAGCGGTTGGCGCAAGCTGCGGCTCGACCCCGCCGCCCGCACCGTTTCCTTCGCCACGCCGGGCATGCAACTGGACCTGGGCGGCATCGGGAAGGGCTATGCGCTGGACCGCGCCGGCTCGCTGCTGCGGCAGTCGGATATCACACGGGCGCTACTCACCGCCGGCGCCAGCAGCATCCTCGCGCTCGGTCCCCCGCCTGGAGCAAACGGTTGGAGCGTGGAGATCCGCGATCCGGTTGACCGGAAAAAAAGCGCGGCCCGCTGGAACCTCTCCGGCTCTTCGCTTTCGACCTCGGCCAACTATGAGAAGTTCTTCCGCACGGGCGACCGCCTCTACGGCCATGTCATGGACCCGCGCACCGGCTATCCCACCCAGGGGACGCTGAGCGTCTCGGTGGTGGCCGCCACGGCGACCGAGAGCGATGCGCTTTCGACCGCGGCCTTCGTCATGGGCAGACAAGGCACGCTCCGCTACCTCCAGTCCCACCCGGGTATCAGGGTTTTCCTGTGTTCGGAATCCGGCTGTGAATGGTTAGGGGGTAGGTGACAAGTGTTAGGTGCCAGGCGTTAGGTTTTAGGTTTGATGCGGATGTAGCGTGGCCTGATAATTCGCTAAACACTGGGAAGGCGACGGCAGATAATCCATAGCTTGTCGATTGTGCTGGTGGAGCCGAAGACCAGTTACCCGCGCTTGCTAAGCGCGCGCCGCTAGCCGCAGTGTCGGCTTCGCTACCGCGCCCCGCGTGATCGCTTTGATTTGGCTTTCGATGTCCCGGCGCCGATCTTCGATTTTGTCGTGAAGCCTCGCCTCTTCGGTGGTGCGTTGTTAATTTGCACGTACTCCGGGGCTGTCGCTCGTTCAAGAGACTGCCACGCTCCAGCCCCGGCCAATCCCCTCGCATCCCTTCGGGATGTGTAATCAATTCCGGCCTTCTGCAGAGCGGTTGCGGTGGGAGCTTCCAAAGAGCAGCCCGCCTCGCCTGCGGCGGGGTCATTGGCGCCAGAAACTCCCACGAGGCGTGCCTTTTATGGAGCGCCGGCATCTTGCCGGCGCCCGGGTGGGGTCAGCAATCGCGAAAACCCCCGGGGGCCGGCGGGATCCGCCGCGGCGGACGCTCCATGAAAACCAACCGGCGGGAGAGTCCCCGGGGAGTTGCGCGGTCACGCGAGAGCAGCGTTGAACAGCGCTTGTAACCAGGAAGCGCTTTCGCCGTCGGGGTACCAAGATGGGCCCGAATCTGATATCCTGTGCTTGTGGAGATCACTGTCAAGCTACCGGACGACTTCACTCAACGCGCCGATCCGGCTCGTGAAGCCCTGGAAGCCGTGGCCATCGAGGGCTACCGGTCCGGCGCGCTGACGCATTACCAGGCCAGCCAATTACTGGGGCTTTCCCGGTTTGAGTTCGACGATTTCCTGATCGGGCGAAAGATCTACGATCACGCCTACGGAATCGACGACCTCCGAGAAGATTTGGCCGGCCTCCAAAAACTGAGAGAGCAAGGCCTCATCCCGTAATGATCATAGTAGTGGCCGACACCGCGCCGCTGCGCTACCTCGTCCAAATCCAACACGAGCATCTGCTGCCCAGGCTCTACACCAGGGTATGGATTCCGGGCGTTGTGCTCGCGGAACTTCGGCACGAAGGAACGCCTGGCCTTGTTAGCCAGTGGTCGGCACGACTCCCTTCGTGGCTTGAGGTTCGTGAACTTGATCCCTCCCGTCCCACACGCGATGATCTGGTCGGCCTCGACCCTGGTGAGCGAGAGGCGATCGAGTTGGCTCACGAACTCAAGGCTGACCTCCTGTTGATTGACGAGCGTTCCGGTGCGCTTGCCGCCCGGCGGCAAGGGTTCACCGTGACCGGCACGTTGGGCGTTCTCGTTGAAGCCGCTCGACTGGGCCTGGTTTCCATTGAGGACGCGCTGGACCGGCTGGGAAAGACGAACTTCCGAAGGACTCCGGAATTGTTTGCTCAGACGCGCGAGCTAGTTAGGAGAGGAGATGCCGGTAAGGAATGAACTGGCTGCTCCCATAGAATAAGCTCGACCCGGCATCTTGCCGGCCCCCGGGTGGCAGTCCACGGCCGGAAAAACCCCGGGGCCGGCGGGACGCCAGCGCTCCATAAGGCCGGCCCAGATGGCGATCCCGCCAAGCGGGACCGCCGCTACAGAGATAGCGCCATGACCATGCTGGTCTCGGTCTGTCGGGAAATCACAAAGCCAAGATGTGCGAGGGTCTGTTGGATGGCCCTGTCGCCCGGGCTCACGGCCGCCCAGACATGCCGAAGGTCCATGTCGCGCGCCTGGTCCAGGGCTACGCGGAGCAGCGCCGTACCGATTCCGCGTCGCCGAAAATCAGGGTGCACGAAAACGCTCATTTCCGCCGAGTCGCCGATGCGCACCAGCACCAGGTGAGCGACCAACCGCCCTGTTTCCTCGGCGACAAAATTGAACCCGCGCCGCAGCATCCCTTTGAGCCACTCCTGCGCGTCCGGCGGGGCCGCGGCTGGGGCGGCCGCGTCGGCCTGCCGGGAGACAGCTTCGGCGTAAAGTGCCGCCAGGCGGGGCACATCGCGGTCGTTCACCTCGCGGATCACCGCCAGCGGAGTTTCCGATTGCCGCCGCCATCCGGTAGTGGCTCTGTCTGCCATGAATCTCCCGCTACTGAGGGCAAGTATCAGGCCATCCTGCTAATTTCTTTAGTTGCAGTGGCCTGATAGTAAACAGGGCGCGGAGTGCGCGCAATCGCGCAGTGGAAACTCCCCGGCAGGCGAGTAGACGCGCAGAATCAGTCTCTCCCGCTTGGAACACTGCCGGCGGTCGCCGCGGCGACCATGGCGGATTGCTGTGCTCGGCCAATAAGGACAAGAGAAGAACAAAAAAACCGGCCGGCGCTTCGCCGGCCGGGTTCTTAACCAAGCTAGAGGTATAAGTGCAAGTCTGAATTCGGGTCAGTCCGTACTGGCAGCCGCTCCGAGGCACGAGCCAGGAGCATGCATCGCCTTCAGTACGTCGGCCAGTGTTGTGCGTTCCAGACAACGCCGGCAGCGCGCCGCCAGCAAACCGCCATCGGGTCGCGGCCCGTCCCCCAACGACTCCAGGATTTGCGCCAGCGTAACCCGCTCCGGCGGGAAGGCAAGCATGAAGCCGCCGCTGGGGCCTCGCCGGGAACGCAGCAAACCCTGTCCGGCCAGCATCTTGAGCACCTTGGCCAGGTAGAAGCGGGGGAGGGCTTCGTGGCTGGCCATTTCGGCCACGGTTGACCACTTCCGCTGCTCGGCCAAGTACAGAGCCGCCCGCATGGCCATGTCGCTGCTACGCGTCCACATCATAGAAATCAGCCTCCAGTGAATGCAGGGGGAACCACGGCAGTAGAGGCAAATAACGAACCAAACAGTCTGCTTCTAACTCATTGGAAATGCAAGGGGGATTTTTGAGCCTTCCGAGTGTAAACCCCCAATTTAGCTTTTTTCAGCGAGAAAGCACACGTCACGTGCTGGCTATGGGCTGTAGGCCGTGGGCTGTAGGCCGCAGGCTGGCCACTTGCGGTCGGTGGTTGCCCTTTGTCTGAGTGGGGTGACCCCCATTAGCCCACAGCCCACAGCCGCTGGTTACCAGCCGCCAGCGGGTCAGGTCTTGACGCGGCGCTGATGCGTCGAGGGGATTCTCATGTCCTCGCGGTATTTGGCGACGGTGCGGCGGGTGACCTGAATACCCTGGGATTGCAGGATGCGGGCGATCTGCTCGTCGGTGAGGGGGTGGGCTGGATCCTCTTCCTCAATCATCCTCTTCACCTTGCGCTTCAAGGTGAGCAGCGAGGTGCCGCCGCCCATGGGGCCGTTGACCGCCTCCGAGAAGAAGAAGCGGAGCTCGTGAACGCCCTGGGGCGTATGCGCGTATTTGTTGGCCACGGCGCGGCTGACGGTAGAGGGATGCACGCCCACCTCTTCGGCCACCTCCTTGATCATCATGGGCTTCAGCAGATCGAGTCCCAAATCCAGGAAATCCTGCTGCCGCATCATGATGGAGTGGCACACCTTCAGAATCGTCTGCTTGCGCTGCTCGATGTTCTTGATGAGCTGGATGGCCGAGTTGTACCGCTCCTTGATGTAGTTGCGGACCTCCTTGGCCGACACCGTGCGGTCCAGCAGGTGGCGGTAGCCGGAGTTCAAGCGAAGCTGTGGCACGTCGTCCTCGTTGAGCGAGATCTCATAGACGTGGGTGTCGCCGCAAAGCCCGCAACGATACTCGCCCACCTTGTGGAAGTACACATCGGGCTCGACCAGGCGCGGTTCGGCTTTGTTATAGCGCTGGCCCGGCCGGGGATCCAGGCGGCGGATCAGGTCCACGGCCAGCTCGACATCGGCCTGCGAGCGGTTCAGCAGGCGGGCCAGTTCCTTGTACTGCTTGTTCTGCAACAGGTGCAGGTGCTCGCTGACGATCTGGCCGGCGCAACTGCGGTCCATCCGAATCCCGCGCAACTGGACGAGGAGGCACTCGCGAAGGTCGCGTGCGGCAACGCCGGGCGGATCGAAGTCCTGGACCAGCTTCAGCGCCGCCTCGACATCGGCCCGTTGGTGCTGGCCGATTTCCGCGACCTCCTCGATACCGGCCATGAGGAAGCCGTCCTCGTTCAGGTTGCCGATAATCGACTCGGCCGCCTGGGCGATGGGGGCCGGAGCGACCGTCAGGCTCAACTGCCACAGCAGGTGGTCGGTCAGGGTGGTCGGGCTGGAAAGGAAATTCTCGAACGACGGTTTTTCAATGACCTCGGCGGTCGGCGAGCGGTAGCCGGGATCCAGGTAGTCCTGGAAGAAGGACCCGAAATCGATCTCCTCGAAGGGGTCCTGGCCGTTCGGTTCCAGGCCCTCGCGATCGCCCACCTCGGCGCGGTGGTCTTCGGCCGCCGCGATCTCTTCCACCGACGGCGCTTCCAGTTCCTGCTCGCCCAGTTCCTCCAGGATGGGGTTCTCGACCATCTCCTGGTTGATCATGTCCTTGAGTTCCAGCTTGTTCAAAGCCAGAACGGTGACCATCTGGACCAGGCCGGGGGTCAGAATCTGCTTCTGAGTGACCCTCAGACTGAGATTCAACTGGGTGGAGTACATCACCGAACCACTCCCTGGAAAGGCGAAAGCGGAAGGCGGAGGGCGGAAGGCAGAAGGCGGCCGACGCCCGTTTTTGCTGCCTTCCGCATTCCGCCTTCTGCCTTCGCCATTGTCAGCCTATTTCCGAGGCATAACGCCGGTTCAGGCGCTGGAGAGCGGCGCGGATTTGACACCGCGCGCCGCGCGCTGGACCGGCGTGCCGTCGGAACCGGGCGGCGCAGGCTCCGGCGCCGACGCCGTAAATGTGAATCCTTCCCCTAAATAGACTCGCCGCACTTCGCGATCGTTGCTCAGAGAATCGGGAGTGCCGCTCCGGAAAATCCCCCCGTTATTGATGATGTAAGCCCGGTCGGTCACCATCAGCGTCTCCCGGACGTTATGGTCCGTGACCAGGACGCCGATGCCGGAACGCTTCAGCTCGGCGATGATGCGCTGGATGTCGATGACGGCCAGCGGATCGATGCCGGAGAACGGCTCGTCCAGCAGGATAAAGCTGGGGGAGATCACCAGGGAACGGGCGATCTCCACGCGGCGGCGCTCGCCGCCCGACAGCATGTAGCCCTCGTTCTTCCGCACCAGTTGCAGACCCAGCCAGTCCAGCAGCTTCTCCAGCCGCTCGCGGCGCTCGCGCCAGCTCAGCGGCAGGGTCTCCAGGATGGCCAGGATGTTCTGCTCCACCGTCAGTTTGCGGAAGACCGAGGGTTCCTGGGGCAGGTAGCTGATGCCGCTCCGGGCCCGCTGATACATAGGGAGCCGGGTGATGTCGCGGTCGTCCAGCAGGACGCTCCCGCTGTCGGGGCTGGTCAGGCCGACGATAATGTGGAAGGTGGTTGTTTTCCCGGCGCCGTTGGGCCCCAGCAGCCCCACCACTTCGCCCCGGCTCACCTGGAGGCATACATCATCGACGACGCAGCGCCCGCCGTAACATTTCTTCAGGTCTTCGGTGCGGAGCGTTGTCATTTTCCGGCCTGGGACCTGCTCGCGCGCTGGGTGACGCGCTGTTCTGTAACGGTGCGCGCAACGCCGTCCCCATGAACGAAAATCCTATCATCGCGGGTGTAGTAAGTCAATTGACGGCCCCGCGTGTAGCCGCGCTGCTCATCGAAAATGTAGGGCTGGCCGCCGCTCAACAACATCTTGTCTTCCGCGGCCACGTACTCGGCGGCCTCGGCGGCCGCGCTGCGGACTCCGCGGGCGGAGGACTCGTCAATGCGCACGGCGCCGCGCGCCATGGCCCGCTCCAGGCGCGATTGTCCCGGCTTGACCTCCTCGGCCGCAGCCAGGTAAGCATCCAGCGCCGCCGCCCGCAGCACGCTTTCCCGGCGCCGCAGCACAACGCGCCCCTGGTAATGCGCGCGCTGATCGTTGTCGGTGTAGACCAGGCTGTCGGCGGTGACAAAAAGGGGCTGCGTCTGGCCGCCCGGCGTGGGCTGCCCGGCCGCCGCGCCCGCGGCCTGCGGGGACGCGCCGGCACGCTCGGAAAGGACCGTGGCCACGTCGCCCCGCGCGGTCAAGCGCCGCTGCTCGCGCTCCATCACTACGCCGCGGGCCTCGATCACGTCCTGATCCTGCCACAGCCGCACGCGAGGTCCGCCCGGCGCGCTCTCATAACGGGTGACCGCTCCGCGCCCGCTGCTCACCATGCGGTCGGCGATGGCGTGCACCGGCTCCTTGCCCGACAGCGGTCCGGTGGAAGCCGTCTTCCCGGCTTTTTCCTCCGGCACGTGCGTGGATCGGACTTCCTGCTCGGCAATGCTGGTATCGTTTTTCTGATCGAGAGTGATTCGGCGCGCCGAGGTGCGCGTATGCGAATCCCGCACTTCCGGGTTCTTTCCCGGCGCGCCCGTCAGCACCGTTTGCTCGTCGGCCGCGGTATACAGGGCCCGCTCGGCGGTCCCTTGTCGTTCGCCTTCCAGGTAGCGGAAGTTCCCGGCCTGTTCGACCGACTCCAGCTCCTCGTCGGCGTCGAAGCGCGCCGCCAGGTGATCGCTGGTGGTGACGCGGAGCGTGGGGATTGTTGCCCGCGGGCCTCCCGCCTCCGGCCTCCGGTCTCCAGCCTCCCTTCGCGGGCGCACTTCGGTTTCCAGCCGCACCGCCTTCTCGGCGTTCAGCAGCCGCAACTGGTTGTCGTCGCCGAACTCCATGGTCAACCGGTCGGCCGTGAGGGTGCGCCGGCCGGTGTTGGAGGCGGCCCGGGCGGAAGTGGGGTTGGGCACGAGTTCCAGGCGTCCGGGAGCCAGCGTCCGGGCGATGGACAGTTCCTCGCCATTCGGTTTCATGAACATTTCGATGGCTTCGCTGGTGATCACCCGGGTGTCGGCATCCTGGCCGCCCGGCGCCAGCACCATGCGCGCCCCGCCCTTCCACTCCACCTGCCCCAGCGCGTGGTTCGGGTTGGTGAAGAACAACTCCAGGCGTTCGGCCCGCGCCTCGTAACGGTCGCCGGCGGCGGTGTTCTGGACGCGGACGGCGCCCATCAAGTACGCCTGGCTGATGGCCTGCTTCTCGCCAAACGTCAGGTGCGCGCGATCGGCCGAGGCGTGGGTTTCCCGCGTGCGCGGCGCCGGCGCGGGTCCGCCGGCCTTCTCCTGGCTCGCCGGCCCCGTCTCCTCCCGGGTCGTTTCGTCGAGCCGGACATGGCCCTCGATTGCAGCTCCGCGCACCTCGTTGTGCTCGTCCAGCATCAGGTCCGCTGCATCACCGAATATTTCCCGGCGCCCGTTGGGCAGGTTCTGGCTTACGGCCGCGTGCTGGAGCTGGATCTTGTTGTCGCGCTGCGTGTAAACCAGTTGCACCGCCTTCACAACGGTGTGCGGAGGAAGCGGCTGGGGGCCGGCAGTTACCGGCTGGCCGGACCCTTGGACCTCTTCCACCAGCTCGATCTGCACCTCGGCCTTCAGTTGCAGCGTCCGCTGTTTCGAGTCGTAGACCGCGCCAACGGCCCGGCCGCTGCCGCCGGAGAACTGGAATTCAACCGGCTGTTCGGTGGAGGCTATCCCGCTCTTTTCCTCGAAGGTGAGGCTGCTGGTCTTGGCGGTGAGGCGATGTTCGGCGGCGCTGCCGGAGGGCGGCGCGGCGGCCGCAGCGGCAGGCGCCTGCCCGGGCAGGCTGGCCAGCTCGATCTCCACCGCGCCGGCGCAGTGCGCGCGCCCGGCCTTCGAGTCGTATTCGCACCGCTTGCTGGCAATGCGGTCGTGGCGGTCGCCCTTGGCGCCGTAAGTGATAATCTCCATTTCCTCCAGCACGCTCTTGCCGCTTTCGGTCTGCTGGCGCACGCGCGCCGCGCCGATGGTGTACACCGTGCGCCCCTGGGCGGTGTGCGACAGGCTGAAGCCCGCGCTCTGGCTGATGTCGGCCGGAATCCGGGCAGGGAGCTCGGGCTGCTGGCGCGCCTGCCGCTGCGAACGCAGCCAGGCCCCTCCGGTAGCTAACAGCGTGGCCGCCAGCAGGACCAGCACGATGGCGCGCGTCTGCGGTATGGAGATTTTCCCGGGCATGCTTGCTGAAAGCTCAGTGTAGCATTACTAGGCTGTGGGCTGTTGGCTGTAGGCTGTAGGCCGCTGCGATGGACTGCTGCCTCCAGCCCACAGCCTACAGCCCACAGCCTACAGCCTGATGCCCGTTGGCGCTTTATTGCTGGTTTTGCTGTCGGCCGCCAGCCACGCTTCGTGGAACCTGGCGGTGAAGGGCAGCCGCGAGAAATATGCCTTTGGCGGCGGATTCTGCTGGTGGCGTTTTTCTGCCTGGGTGGCTACGCCCTGGTGCTGGCGGCCATGCGCATCGCTCCGGTCAGCTACGTGGGCGCGGCGCGCGAGTCCAGCGTGTTGTTCGCCGCCGTTCTGGGTTGGGCGCTGCTGCGGGAGGGCTTCGGGTTGCGCCGCCTGCTGGCCGCTGCCGTGATCTTCGCCGGCATTCTCTGCCTGGTGCTGGCCAGGTGACGAAGCGAGCCTGTCATTGCCACCTGGAATCGTCGAAGCGGCTCAGGTCAGGCTTGTCGTCAAGTATGCCCAGCGTGATGATGGCGAACGTGAACACCGTGGTGCCTTCGTGCAGGTGGCCGCCGAAGGCCTTCTTGTCATCGACCAGCGTGATGTGGGCATGGATGCGGCCGTTCAGCACATAGCCCGTCACGGCCAGCAGGTCCACGCCCCCCGTTTGTTTGGTGAAGGCTTGGGTGGCCGGCAGTGTCGTGTTGTTGACGGTGTGAACGTGGAAGCTGGTCAGAGACCCGGCGCCGCTCAGGAATACGCCGTTCTTGATCTTTTCCTTCTGCACGGCCTGCTCGAGACCCTTGAGCAGGTCGGTGTTGTTCTTCAGCCGGATCACCACCACGCGCTTGATTTCGCTGGGTACGGTGAGCACGGCGGGCGCCGCTTCCTCGGCCCGAGCCAACCAGCCGGCAGCCATAACGAGCGCTAACGCCATCGTAATTGTTCTTTTCATGTTCGACCTCCGAAGAGCAGTCCGGCAGCATTGTACCGCCGGCCTACAGCCTACAGCCCACAGCCTATCGCACGGCGATGGTGGCGGTGTTGCTGCTGGCGCCGCTCTGGGTGATGACCACCGGCACGGCATCTCCCGCCGCCACCCCGGCCGGCACCTGCGCGTTCACCTGGTAGACGGCGGCGAAGCCGGGCGCCAAACCGGCGAAGGAGACCGTGGCTGGCAGGTCGCCGATGGTGACCGTGGGCAGCGTCTTCGCCCGCGCCAGCGGCTCGATTGACGGCCCCGGCTGACCCGACGCCACCGCCGGATCGGTGGCCCCCAGCCCCGTGCAGAAGATCGAGATGACGCCGCCCGCCTGGGCGGGCTCGCCCGGCACGCCGGCCGTCACCGGCATGGCCAGCTTGTTGCTGTTGGCGATCAGGATGGCGCCCTGGTTGCCGTACGGCGGCCCGAGGGTGAAAATGCCGGGCCGCGCCGCCGAGGTCTGCAGCGGCTCGGGCGCGGTGCTGACGCCGTTAACCTCGATCCGTACCTGAAGCTGCCGGTCGGACTCCAGCTCAAACGGCACCTGGGCGTTGACCTGGCTGGGACCGACGTAGAACAGCGGCGCTTCTTTCTCGCCCACCAGCACGCGCACTCCGTTGAGTGTGCGGGGCAGGGGCAAGGTCTGGGCCACGGCCGTGCTGGTGGTCAGGTTCTGCCCGAACAGCGAGATGATGCTGCCGGGGGCCACCGGGCCGCGCTCGAAGCCCGCGCCCAGCAGCACCCCGCCCTGGTTCAGCAGGATGGCGTTGGTGATGGGGTTGGTGGCCACCAGCGCGGTGGCGGTGGCCTGGCCCTGCAAGCCGCTCCAAAGGGTGCGCGCCGTCAGCACCACCTGCGCGCCGCTGCTGCCGGGACTCCAGGCGCCCTGGTACTGCCCGTTCTTCAGATCTACGAGCGCCAGAGCCGGGTCGCCGTTCGAGAAGCCCACCACGGTGGTGCCGCCGACGGCGGGGTTGCCGCAGTCGTCGCGCGCTTCCACGCGAATGGTGCTGGGCCAGCCGGCCACGGCGTTGAAGCGGGCGAATACGCTGGTGAACTGCACATACACCGTGCTGGGATTGCAGACCGCCGCCGACACCGGGAGTCCAAGGTCCGAGGCCGAGAATCCCAAGTCCGTCACCTGACCGGGGAGTTGCCCCGAGGAAATAGTGGTGCCGGCGGGCAGCACCAGCAGCAACACGTTGACAGGATGCAGCTCGCCGTCGTTCGCGGTGAGCACCGTCAGGCCGGCGCGGTAGGCGCCCGCCGCCATTCCGCCCGGCTTGGGCTGCACCAGGATGCGGCCGGGATTGTCGCGCGCGGCGCTGCCGGAATCGGGCGTCCGAGTCATCCAGGTTCCACCGATGGGCTGGCTTACGAATTGAATGGGGCTGGTTTCCGGCGTGCCCACGCTCACTTCCTGCGCGCTGGGATCGCCGCTGCCGGCCACGGAAACGAAAATGAGCCCGGTGGGCCGCACCACGGCGCCAAGC
>JAPKYU010000155.1 GCA_026394175.1 Acidobacteriota bacterium
TCCTGAATCTTCATTGCCCGCTCCACTGCGGCTCTCGGAATCGACTCCATTTTCACCCCCGCCTCGGAGTCTGTACCGATTCCCGCTCAAGCGGACAGATCGTGTGCTAATTCGACCGGACAATTCGTATGCTACCAACACGCCGCGGGGCCCGCGTTGACAGTCCCTCAGGTGTCACCTAACATGCTCGCCCAGCCGACTCGGCACAGGTGGCTGAGCTGCTCCACGGAAACGTGTGGCTGCGCCTGGCCCCGCCGGAGCAGCGGAGTCCTTCATGACCGGATTCGTTGGACGAGCGCTGAAGGTGCAGCGCGATGAACTGGGCCGCGGCCTGCTGCTGTTTTCCTACCTGTTCCTGGTGATGACGGCCTACGTGGTTGGCAAGAACGCGCGCGATGGCCTCTTCCTGGCGAAATTCGGAGCCTTGAAGCTTCCCTACGTGGACATCGCCATCGCCCTCCTGGTTGGATTCGTCGTCGCTCTCTACGTGCGCATCGGGCGGCGCATCAGCCTGCGGGTTCTGCTGTCGGGCAGCCAGTTGTTCTTTTCCGCGAACGCCCTGCTGCTGCTGTGGCTCTCCTATAGCTACCGAACCCTGGCCTGCCCCGCGATCTATATCTGGGTGGGCATCCTGGGGGTGCTGGCGCCGGCGCAGGTCTGGACGCTGGCCAATTACGTTCTGACCACGCGGGAAGCCAAACGCCTCTATGCGCTGGTGGGCTCGGGGGCCATCTGCGGCAGCATTTTCGCCGGCTTGTTGACCAGGTTCCTGGCTCCGCGGCTGGGTACCGAAAGCCTCCTGCGCCTGGTGGCGGTGTTCCTGGCGGCGGCCGGCGTCCTGGTGATCGTGGCTCGGGCGCGCCGGGACGATGCTCGAGGAGAAACCGAGCCGGCATCCGGCTCCGCCGAGACCGCCGCCCCGGGCCTGGCCCAGAGCCTGCGCCTGTGCTGGTCCTCGGACCATCTGCGGGCCATTGCCGCGGTCATTCTGGTCTCCTGCTGCGTGAGCCAGTTGGCCACCTGGCAGTTGAAGGCGATGGTCACCGGCTTGTACCAGCATCAGGACAAGATCACGGCCTTCATGGGCCTCTTTACCCTGTACACAGGCCTGCTTGGCCTGGTGGCCCAGATGCTGCTGACGACGCGCGTGTTGCGCAGTTTCGGCATTGGGGTAGCCCTGCTGGTCGTGCCTGCCGTGGTGGTGGCGGGTTCCGGCGCCATGGCCGTTTTGGGCACGCTGGCCGCCGCCGTGTTCCTGAGGGGCGGCGACCAGGTCCTGCGCTATTCGGTGGATAAGTCCGCGGTCGAATTGCTGTACTTACCCGTGCCCGCCGGGATCAAGATGCAGGTCAAATCATTTATCGACACGGTGGTCTGGCGGGTGGGCGACGGGCTGGCCGGCCTGATACTGCTGTTGTTCGCCACGCATTGGCACTGGATGCCGCAGCGTATCGCCTGGGTGGTGTTGACGCTCACAGCGGGCTGGATCGCGGCCGCCGTTCTGGCCCACCGCCATTACGTGGGCACGCTGCACGACAGCATCCGGCAGCACCGCCTGGACGCCGAGCAGGCATCCGCCCCGGTGCTGGACCGCGCCACCACCGAGATTTTCGCCACTCACCTGACCAGCGCCGATCCCGGGCAACTGCTCTACGCCCTCAGCTTGTTTGAAATCGGTCATCAGGGCGCCACGCACCCGGCGGTGCGCGTCCTGCTCAAGCATCCTTCCGCCGAGGTGCGGCGCAAGGCCATCGCCATTTGCGCCGCCGCGGCAGACAAGACGGTCATGCCGCAGGTCGAGGAGATGCTGCGCGACCGGCACGTGGAAGTGCGCACCGAGGCCCTGCTGTACCTGGCCCGCCATGCGGGAACCGATCCGCTGGCCCGTCTTGCCGAACTGGGCGATTTCCCCGATGCCTCCATGCGCGCCGGTATCGTGTGGTACCTGGCGCAGCCGGGGCCCACGCAGAGCGTCGAGGCCGCCGGCCTTATCCTGGCGGAAATGGCCAAACAGGCCGGCGCCGACGGACAGCGCGCCCGCCTGGAAGCCGCGCGCCTGATCGCTGACCTGGGCGAGCCGTTCGACGAGACACTCGACCACCTGCTGGAAGATACCGATCCGGAGGTCGCTCGCCAGGCCATCCGCGCCGCCGGCAAGGTCCGCAACCGGCGCGTTGTTCCGCAACTGCTGAATCGGCTGAGCGATCCACAGCTCGGCCAGGAAGCCGGCGAAGCTGTGGCGAAATTCGGCGACCGGGTGGCCGGCACGCTGCGGGATTATCTGGCCGACCCGGCCGCTCCCATGGCCGGGCGCCGCCGGGTCCCCGCCGTGCTGGCCCGCATCGGCTCGAAAGCCGCCGCCCAGTCGCTGGCCGACTGCCTCCTGGAGACGGACGCCGACCTGCGCTTCCGCATCATCTCGGCGCTCAACAAGCTGCACGCCGCGCATGGGGACCTGGTCACGGACCGCAGCCTGATCGAAAGCCTGGCGCTCGGCGAAATCATGGGCCATTACCGCTCCTACCAGTTCCTGGAGGCGCTGGGAAGCGGCGAAGAGAGCGCTGAGGCCTGCGCGCGCCTGCGCGATTCCATGCGGCAGGAACTGGAACGGATCTTCCGGCTCCTCGGCCTGGTGTTGCCGAGACACGATTTTCACAGCGCCTGGGTGGGGTTGCAGTCCGGCGATGCCGCGGTCCACGATAATGCCCTGGAATTGCTCGACAACATCCTGAATCCGCAGCTCCGGAATCTGCTGGTTCCGTTGCTGGACGGGAAGGTGACGGACGGCGAGCGGGCGCGGCGCGCCGAACGCGCCGCCGGTCCGAAATTGATGTGCCGCGAGGAGGCCGTGGCCGCCATGCTGGCCAGCGACGATCCGGCTCTGAAGTCCTGTGGGCTTTGGGCCGTGACGGCGGCCGACTGGCAGCGCCTGGGGCCCCAGATCGAGCAGTGCCTGGCACACCCTGACCCGCAAGTGCAGGAGGCCGCCCGCCAGGCACAGCTTCGCCTAGGCCATTCCACAGAAGCCGGGAACGCCTGACCCCGGCCTGCCTGCCGGCCCTTTCCAACGGGTGCGGGCCAACCGCAACACCGTCCGGCCGACCGTCAGCCGTTTCTGGTCGGAGCGGTGTTGAAACAGCAAAGACACGCACCGGACAACGGCGCCAGGCGAGTTTGGCGCCGCCGGGAAGGGAGGCGGGAAGTTACTCGTAGCGGAGGGCTTCGACGGGGTCGAGGCGGGCGGCTTTGACGGCCGGCCACATGCCGAAGAACACGCCCACGGCGACGGAAACCACAAATCCCAGCGCCACCGCCCACAGCGGAACGACCGAGGGCAGCTTGGGCAGCAGCACCTGGATCAGCACGCTGATGATGATTCCCAGCAAAATGCCGAGCACGCCGCCCATGCCGGTCAGCGCCGAGGCCTCCATCAGGAACTGGAGGATGATGTCGGCGCGGCGGGCCCCGATGGCTTTGCGCACCCCGATCTCCCGGGTCCGCTCGGTCACCGACACCAGCATAATGTTCATCACCCCCACCCCGCCCACCAGCAGCCCGATGGAGCTGATCACGATCATCACCAGGGCGGTGGCCGCCGTGATCTGGTGGAACTGCTCGATGATGTTGTCGGCGGTGGCCACGCCGAAGTTGTCGGGCTGGTTCCAGGGGCACTTGCGGCTGCGGCGCAAAGCCTCGCGGATCTGGTCCACGGCCTCAGAGACGCGTCCCGGCTCCCCCTGGGCGACCATGAAATGGTCCTTGGCGGAGGGGTGCAGCGCCAGGTACGTTTCGTAAGGGATGAAGACGTGCTTGTCGTTCGAGCTGCTGCTATCCAGCGCGAAGGCCTTGAATTTGCCCAGCACGCCGATGACTTCGAAGGCATGGCCGGCGACGAAAATCTGCTCGCCCAGCGCGTTGCCGCGCGGGAAAAAGGTGTCCGCCAGGTCGGCGCCGATGACGCACACATCGGCGCGCCGCTGGTTTTCCGCTTCGGTGAAAAAGCGCCCGGTGGCCACCTGCAGGTTCATGGCGTCGGCGAACGCGGGTGTGTTGCCGGTGTAAGGAATGGCATCCACCTGCTCCCCTTTGTAGCGGGCGCTGCGGGGGCCGACGCGGGCATAGATCTCCAATCCGACGTAGCGGCAGGCCGTGCAGTTGGCCAGCACCATCTCGTAGTCGGCGTAGGAGAGGGGCTTGCGCAGGCGCTGCTCGCGGCTCGACGGGCCAAAATGGATCTCCTGGTTCCACTTGCTGATGAAGATGGTGTTGGGCCCGAACTGGTGCACCAAATCGGTGACGTTCTGGCTCATGCCCGTGAGGATGGAGCCGATAGCGATGACGCAGGTGGTGCCAATGACCACGCCCAGCACCGTCAGCACCGAGCGCAGCTTGTGCGACGTCAGCGTCCCCAGGGCCAGCCACAGGTTTTCAACAACGGTTGCTTTCATAAGGAAACGTTCACCACAAAGCCACCAAGGCCACCAAGGCCACAAAGTTCTTGGTGGAGCTTTGTGTTCTTCGTGTCTTTGTGGTGAAGCGGGTCACTCGTATCTCAAAGCCACGACGGGATCGAGCCGCGCGGCTTTCACCGCCGGCCACATCCCGAAGAACAGTCCCACGGACACGGAAACGGCAAAGCCGGCCGCCACCGCCCATAACGGCACCGCCGACGGCAGCTTGGGCAGCAACACCTGGATGAGAATACTGATCAGCAGGCCCAAAAAGATGCCCAGCACGCCGCCGGCGCCGGTGAGCGTGCAGGCTTCCAGCAGGAACTGCAGAATGATGTCGCGGCGGCGGGCGCCGATGGCCTTGCGCACCCCGATTTCCCGCGTCCGCTCGGTCACCGACACCAGCATGATGTTCATGACCCCCACCCCGCCCACCAGCAGCCCGATGGAGCTGACCACCACCATCACCAGGGCGATGGCCCCGGTGATCTGGTGGAACTGCTCGATAATGGAGTCGGCGGTGGCCATGCCGAAGCTGTCCGGCTCATTGAAGGGCACCTTGCGGCTGCGCCGCAGCGCGGTCCGCGCCTGGTCCATGGCCTGCGAAATCATGCCCGGCATGGCCTGGGCCACCACGAAATGCTCCTTGGTCGCCGGGTAAACCTTGTGGAACGTCTCGTAGGGCGCGAAGATGTCGCGGTCATTCGACGAGTCATTTCCGATCGATTGCACCCGCTTCTTTTCCAGGACACCGATGACCTCGAATTCGTGCCCGTTCACCCAGATGCGCTTCCCCAGAGCCTCTTGATTCAGGAAAAACGTCTTGCGAACGTCCTCGGCGATGACCACCACGTCGTTGCGATGCAGATTCTCCGCCTCGGTGAAGAAGCGGCCCTGCGCTACCGGCTGGTTCATCACTTCGGGCCAGTTGGGGAGAACGCCGTAGAAACCGACGTTGTTGAACTCCTCGTTCTTGTAACGGGCATTGTCCATGGTCGGGACCGTCAGGCTGAGAGTGACCTGGCGGCAGGCGGTGCAGGCCGCCTTGACCGCTTCGTAGTCTTCAACGGAGATCGGCTTGCGCATCCGCTCCGCGCGGTTCCGCCGCCCGATCTGGATGCCCGGGGCGAACTTGTTGATAAAGATGTTGTCGGTGCCGAAGCTCTGCAACTCATCCACCACGCGGCGGTTCATGCCGGTGAGGATGGAGCCGATGGCGATGACGCAGGTGGTGCCGATCACCACCCCGAGCACGGTGAGCGTCGAGCGCAGCTTGTGCGCCGAGAACGTGCCCAGCGCCAGCCGCATGTTTTCCGTGAAGGCCTTCATAACCAAGTGTCAGGCGCCAGGTACCAGGCGCCATTCTTCCCTGACACCTGAAACCTGGCACCTGCTAATCGGCGCGCAGCGCCGAAATGGGATCGAGCCGGGCGGCCTTGCTGGCCGGGTAAATGCCGAAGAACAGGCCAACCCCGCCGGACACCATGACGGCGGTGAAGACGGCCGGCAGCGGCAGCACCGAGGGAATCGAGGTGGTGGCCGCCATGATCCTGGTTCCCACAAAGGCCGTCAGCACTCCAATGACGCCGCCGGCGGTGGACAGCGCCACGGCTTCCACCAGGAACTGCATCAGGATGTCGCGGCGGCGGGCACCCAGCGATTTGCGGATGCCGATCTCGTGGGTCCGCTCGGTCACGCTGGCCAGCATGATATTCATCACCACGATCCCGCCCACCACCAGGAACACGGCGGTCACGCCCACCGCCACCATGGCGATGGTGCCCGTCAGGTTTTCCCACAGCGCGTAGATGGAGGCGGAACTGACGATGCCGAAGTCGTCCTTCTGGCTGTAGGGAAGATGGTGGCGGGCGCGCATCAGCAGGCGCGCTTCGTCCTGGGCCTGCTCCATCAACTCCGGCCGCAGCGCCTGGACGGCAATCCCCATGCTCGAGCGGTTGGTGCCGATGATCTTCAGGAAGGTGGTCAGCGGGATATGGACGAAGTTGTCCTGCGTCTGGCCGAACACCGTGCCGATGCGCCGCGCCACGCCGATCACCTCGAAGGTCTGCCCCCGGAAGGTGATGGTCTTGCCCAGCGGGCTGCCGGCGAACAGGTTCTCGGCCACGTCGGCGCCGATGAAGCAGACGTAGGAGCGGTGCGAGAAATCGGTCTCGGAGATATAGCGGCCGTCGCCCACCTGCTCGGTGCCGATGTTGATCATGTTGGGGGTGGTGCCGCGGATGCCCACGTCGTACACCTGCTTGTCCCCGGCCTTCAGATCGGATTGCGACCAGGAGCTGGCGCCCACCGCCGAGGCCAGCTTCAACTGCGCGCGCAGCGCCTCATAGTCGTCCATCAGGATGCGCTTGCGCTTTTGCGCCGCGATCCAATCCTTGGCGCTGGTGATGATGCCGAAGCGGGTCACATAAAACACGTTGGAGCCCATGTTGGCCACGCGCTCGGCGATGTAGCGGTTCATGCCTTCGATCACCGAGACCACGACGATCAGCGTGGTGACGGCGACGATGATGCCAAACAGGGTGAGGAAGGAGCGGAGCTTGTGGGCCCGCAGGGTGTCCAGAGCCAGCCAGATTGACTCTCGTATGGGCATATTCAGGTGCCAGGTGTCAGGTGCCAGGTATCAGGTGTCAGGGCCGGGGACACTACGGGCACCGGCTTCCTGAAACCTGACACCTATCTGGTGCGTTCGTCCTTGGCGATTTTTCCGTCGCGGATGTGGATCACGCGGTGCGCGTACTGGGCGATATCGTGCTCATGCGTGACCAGCACGATGGTGTTGCCGCGTTCGTGCAGCCGGTCGAACAGCCCCATGATCTCCTGGCCGGTGGCCGAATCCAGGTTGCCGGTGGGCTCATCGGCCAGCAGGATGGAGGGATGGTTCACCAGGGCGCGGGCGATGGCCACCCGCTGGCGCTGCCCGCCCGACAACTCGTTGGGCTTGTGGTGCATGCGATCTTCCAGATCCACCATGCGCAGCGATTCCTTGGCAAGCTGGATGCGGGCGTCGGCCGGCGTGCCGTTGTAAATCAGCGGCAGCTCCACGTTGTGCAGCGCCGAGGCCCGCGGCAGTAGGTTGAAGGTCTGGAAGACGAAGCCGATTTCCTTGTTGCGGATATAGGCCAGCTCGTCGTCGCTCATGGTGCTGACCAGCCGCCGGTTGATCCAGTAGTCGCCGCTGCTGGGCGTATCCAGGCAGCCGACCAGGTTCATCAGCGTCGATTTGCCGGAGCCCGACGGGCCCATGATGGCCACGTACTCATTGCGCTGGATCTCCAGGTCCACGCCGCACACGGCGTGGATCTCGACCGAGCCCATGAGGTAGGTTTTCCACAGGTTCAGGGTCTTGATCAGCAGGCCGTCGGGAGGCACGGCTTTGTCCTCGATCCCGCCTTTGACTTGCGCACTGAGTGATGCCATTCCCCCTCCGCATTGCGGATTCCAGATTGTGGATTGCGGATTTTCTCATAACCAGGCCGCAAGGCACAACCCACAATCCAGGCTACTTCTTCTCGTCCTCGGTCTTCTTCGGCGCCTTGTTGTCGATCTCCACGTCGGCGTTGTTGCGGATGGTGCGCAGCACCTTGTAGCTGCCGGTGACGATTTCGTCGCCTTCCTTCAATCCGCTGGTCACCTCGATGTCGGTGGTCCCCGTGATGCCGGTTTCCACGGGAACAAAAAGGGCTTTCCTGGTCCGGATGGCAAAGACGCCCTGGATCTCCTTCTTGCCTTCCTTCTCCTTCTCCCGCTGCTTGGCGTCGGGAGCGGCGGCCAGCGCCGTGCCGCCCTTCTTGGGCTCCTCCAACTCCGCTTTCTGGCGGATGGTGAGGGCCTGGATGGGGATGGTCATAGCGTTGGTCTTGTTGGCGGTCTGAATCTTGGCGGTGCTGGAGAGGCCAGGCCGCAGGTTGTCGGGCGGATCCAGCAGCGTCACCACCACTTTGAAGTCCTTCGCTTCCTGGCTGGAGGTGGTGGACTGGGAACTGGCCAGGCCGGTGGAGCGGATGATGGCGCTGTTGCCGATCTCCGTTACCTTGCCCTTGAAGGTCTTGTTGGGGATGGCGTCGATAGTGACTTCGGCCGACTGCCCGATGCGCACGTTCACGATGTCGGTCTCGTCCACCTTTACTTCCGATGTGATCACCGACATGTCGGCGATGGTCATCAGCAGGCTGCCGGGCGAATTCTGGATGCCCATCACCATGTTTTCCCCGACGTGCACGGGCAGGTTGGTGACCATTCCGTCCAGGGGAGCGACGAAGCTGAACTTGTTCAGCACATCGTTCAGGCGGGTGAGCGTGGCGCCGTACTGCCCCAGGCGGGTGCGCGCCGTCTGCAGTTGCGATTTGGCCTGCTCCAGTTGGGCGCGCGTCTGTACCACCCGCGCCTCGGACTGCTCGACAACCGCTTTGGCCACCTCGTAGGCGGCCCTGGTGGTGTCGTACTGGGACTTGCTGATCAACTGGTCCTTAAAGAGACTTTCGGCCCGCTCGTATTCCAGCCCGGCCTTTTCCAGCTCCGCCTTGCTGCGGACCAGGTCGGCCTGGGCGGTGCGCAGGGCAGCCTCCGACGACCTGGCGGCGGCCTCGGCGGCGGCCGCTTCCGCCTCGCCGGCTTTCAGGTTGGCCTGCTGCGCCTCGACATCGGCGCCCGGCTGGATCGATTCCAGCTTGGCCAGCATCTGGCCCTTCCGCACCCGGTCGCCTTCCTTCACCAGGATGTCGGTAATCTTGCCGTAGGCCGTCGCCGAGACGTTCGTGTAGTTGAGCGGCTTGATTTCGCCCGACGCCGTGACCACCGAGGTCAGGTCCTGGCGAATCACTTTGCCCGTCTGCACGGTGACCGTGCCTTTCCGGGTCATTGTCACGCTGGCGTAAACGATGCCGGCGACGACGGCAACGCCGCCCAAGATCAGCAGCCCCTTCTTCCACTTCTTCATGTCGAAAAGCTCCTAAGGGTCCGGCCAACCGCTAATACGATAGCGCCGGGGAAAAGTTTCACAAAAACGGCCAGGCCCAGGGGCGCACTTCCCCCTCTCACCCCTGTTCCCATCAGGTAGGACGGACGGAGGGCGCAGACGTCACGGGAGAATCTCAAGGTTTGCGACCCATCCGCCCTGCAGCGGCCCGCTCCTGAGCTGATCGTATACGTAAGTATACGGCCAAACGGTGTTCCACGGGCGCCGGATTATTTGGACACCGGCGGGCCGCCCAGGTTCCCGGTGGGCTGTGGGCTGGAGGCTGTAGGCTGTGGGCTGTGGCTGCGAGAGCGTTCCTGACGACCCAAGTTCTTTGAAACGCGGGTCGGCCGGGATACGTCCCCGCAGGGGGTGCACAAAGCGTGTCGCTTGTGTCTTGCTGGTTGGAGCCTACAGCCCACAGCCCGCAGCCCTTATTGGGCTTGACGAGGCGGGCGCCGCTACCTACAATAACGACAGAAGGGGAAGTTTGTGCAGACGCGGCATCGGTGTTTTCCGCCGCCGAGAGTCCACCAATCGTGCCAAGGGGGCGCGGTCATGAAGTTCAGGTTAACACCCTCTGCCTTAGTTGCTTCTCTTGTGGGGTTCCTGCTGGCGCTGTCCATGGCCGCCGACGACAGGGCCGCCGAGAAGGCCAAGGACAAGCCGCAAAAAGCCGCCGTCGACAAGAATGCGCCCAAACCATTGAGCGAAAAGGAAAGGAACCGGCGGCAAAAGAGCCTGGAGAAGGAGTTGAACAAGCCCTTCGAGCGCTGGCTGAACGAGGACGTCGCCTACATCATCACCGATGAAGAGCGGCAGGCCTTCAAGCGGCTGCAGAACGCCGAGGAGCGCGACCAGTTCATCGAGCAGTTCTGGCTGCGGCGCGATCCCACGTCGGACACCGTCGAGAACGAAATGAAGGAAGAGCACTACCGGCGCATCGCCTATGCCAACGAGCACTACGCCTCGGGCATCCCCGGCTGGAAGACCGACCGCGGCCGCATCTACATCACTTTCGGCCCGCCCGACGAGAATGAAGGTCATCCCTCGGGCGGCAGCTACGAGCGGCCCCCCGAGGAAGGCGGCGGCACCACCTCCACCTTCCCCTTCGAGAAATGGCGCTACCGCTACATCGAGGGCGTCGGACAGGACATCATCATCGAGTTCGTCGATCCGACGATGACCGGCGAGTACCGGATGACGATGGACCCGTCGGAGAAGGACGCCCTGCTGCACGTGCCCAACGCCGGCCTGACGCTGCTGGAATCGATGGGACTGGCCGACAAGGCCGACCGCTTCAACCGCACCGACGGCACCAACCTGGGCGAGGCCATCGGCGGCCAGCCCTCGCGCATGAATCAGTTCGAGCGCCTGGAGCAGTTCGCCAAGTTGCAGCGGCCCCCGGCGGTGAAGTTCAAGGACCTGGAAGAGGTGGTCAGCTCCAAGATCAGTTACAACCTGTTCCCCTTCCAGTACCGCACCGACTTCATCAAGATCACCTCCGACACGGTGCTGGTCGCCCTGACCGTGCAGGTGGGCGTGCGGGACATGAGCTTCCAGAACAAGGAGCAGATCCAGCACGGCCTGGTCAATGTCTTCGGGCGCGTCAGCACCATGACCGGGCGCGTGGTGCAGACCTTTGAAGACGTGGTGCAGGTGGACGTGCCGGCCGAAGAGCTCCCCAAGTACCTGGACCAGCGCCGGGTATACTGGCAGGGCATCCCGCTGCGTCCCGGCATGTACCGCATCAACCTGGTGCTGAAGGACATCAACAGCGGCAACATGGGCACGCAGGTGTTCGCCATTCGCGTGCCCCGCTACGATGACGAGGCGCTGTCGGCTTCCTCGCTGATCCTGGCCGACGCCATCGAGCGCGTGGACACCAAGAACATCGGCAAGGGACAGTTCGTCATCGGCTCCACCAAGGTGCGGCCGAGCGTGGGCGAAAAATTCGACCGCGCTAATCGCCTGGGCATCTACCTGCAGGTTTACAACCTGGGCACCGACGAGAAGACCCATAAGCCTTCGGCCAGGGTGGAGTACGCGCTGTTGAAGGACAACAAGCAGGTGTTCCAGTTTGCCGAGAGCAGCGACCAGATCCAGGGCGCTGCCCAGCAGATGACGCTGGAGAAAGTTCTGCCGCTGAACAGCCTGGGTCCGGGCCGCTATACCTTGCAGGTGAAGGTGACGGACAACCTGAACAAGCAAACCATCACCCCCACCGCTTCTTTTACGATACAATAGAGCGGGTAGCGGCTTGGGGGCCGCCGGAAGCCGGTTGTCCGCGGCGCAACACGGCAGGTGGAGGCGAATCGGACACGGATACGATATGCGACGGGTACGGGTTGCCCTGACGGTTACGCTGGTCGCTTTGTTCTGGCTGCCTTCCTGCCCGGCGGCCGGCGAGGGGGTGTCGTCGTTCGGCCGCATGGCCGGCGTGGTCACCGGCGCCCACGGGGCCCCGCAGATGGGCGCGGCGGTGGCCCTGGTGGCCGTGGACGGCCGCATTCTTCGCCGCGTCTACACCAACGATCAAGGCGCCTTCCTGCTGGAGCACCTCCTGCCCGGCATCTATTCCCTGCGGGTCACCCTGGCCAGCTTCCTGCCGGCCATCAAGGAGAACATCCTGGTGGAGCCGGGGGTGAATTCCTTCCTGGCCATCAACCTGGAAACCTTGTTCACGACGGTAGACGTGCTGCGCGGCAAGCGCCGGGCGCCGGAACGCGAAGACGACTGGACCTGGGTGCTGCGCGGCGCCGCCGCCCACCGGCCGGTGTTGCGGTACACGTCGCCGGATGCCGCCGCGCCGGCGGCGCAGGGCGGAGTCGCCTACCCCTCCGTGGTGCAGTTCAGCGGCGGCGTGGGGCGCTCGTCCAGTCTCGGGAGCGAAGCGGATTTCAACACCTCCTTCACCGTCGCCAACCAGTTGTTTGACCGGACCCGGTTGCTGGTCAGCGGCAACGTGGGGTACGAGCGGCGGACGCCGGCTACGGCCTTCCGCGCCGCCATGCGCCGCGAGATGGACGACGGGTCCACCCCCGAGGTGGCGGTCACTCTTCGCCAGATCTTCCTTCCGGGGGCCTTCTGGGGCCGCAGCGTGGGGCGCAACGAGAACATGCAGGCGCTCAGCGTCTCGGCCGGCAACCGCCGCCAGTTGGCCGACGGTTTCCACCTGGAATACGGGTTCTTGTACGAATCGGTCAACTTCCTGAGCCGCCTGAACAGCTTCAGTCCCTACGGCCGGCTGGTGTTTGAATCCGGCCCCTCGACCCTGCAGTTTACCTATGCCGAGCGGGACCCGCGGGCGCACCTGGAAGGCAGCGATGCTTTCCATGACGTGGCCACCCAGTTGGCCGTGTTCCCGCGCCTGTCGCTGGCCGGCGGCGCCGCCGCCGTGCAGCGTGGCCGCCACGCCGAGATTGCGCTCCTCCAGAACCTGACGCCGCGCACCACGGCCCTCATCGCCGCCTACCACGACGAGATCCACAACCTGGCCCTCAACAGCATGGTGAACGGCGAGCCGATGCCGGATTTCTTCCCCGACGTCTTCACCCAGAACTACTCCTTCGACGCCGGCAATTATCAGGGCGGGGGGCTGCGCGCCGCCATCCGCCGCACCATCTCCGAGCGCCTGCAGGGCACGCTGGCTTACAGTTACTCGGGCGTCTTGATGCCCGAGCGCAACCGCTTGTTCACCGAGGACCCCAGCGAGTTGCGCAGCATCATGCGCATGCAGAAGCGGCATGCGCTGGCCGGCAAGCTGGCCGTCGAAGTGCCCGGCAGCAAGACCCGCGTCTATGCGGCCTACAAGTGGGTGCTGGGCGGCGCGGTGATGGCCGGCGATATTTACGACGAGAGCCTGGCGCAAACCGAACCCAACCTGAACCTGGTGGTCCGCCAGCCGCTGCCCTCCTTCGTGCTCCTGCCGGGGCGCGTCGAAGCGCTCGCCGACTTCCGCAACCTCCTGGCCCAGGGCTACGTGCCCGTCATCACCGCCGACGGAAGGCGGCTGCTGTTCATGCAGAACGTCCGCAGCTTCCGCGGCGGCTTTTCCTTCAGCTTCTGATCCTTCCCTCGTGGTCGCATGAAGAACGCCGCCCTTGTACCGCCGGCGTCTGGCCGGCCCCGGATTTTGAATTAACCTTTTGGCTTTTCGTTCGTCTTATCTGGAGAACGGAGAACGGGCGATGAGCGGCGCGAACCAGAAGAAATGGGAAGTGGCGGCCGGCGTGGTTTACGTGGCGTTGTTCGTTTACGTCTGCGTGCTGCGCCCGGCGCCGGAACAGCGGCTTTCGAACGCCGTCGCGGTGGAGGCCAACCCGGCCGCGGTCACCGCCTTGTTGAAGAACGAGGCGTCGCGCCCGCTTACCTCCTGTTCCGTCTCCGCCATGCCCTTGCAGATCATGCGCTGGGCGGCCGGCGAGAGCGTCTCGGTTGCCTCCTTTCTGACGGCCTGCGAGCAGGTGGACTTCTCGGTGGAGAGCGGCAAGGACGGAAATGCCCTGCTGAAGGGCGAAATGCGCTGGCAGGTCCGCGGCGGCCTGCTGGGAAGCATGCTGGACAACGTGCTGGCGCGCACCGCCCGGCAGGAACTGCTGTCGGATTGCCTGGGCCGCCTTCGCCTTCAGGCCGAGTTCACCACGAAGTCACAAAGGCACAAAGTCTCACAAAGGATCTCTTCGTGATCTTTGTGTTCTTCGTGGCTTTGTGGTGAGGGCCTACCTGCCGGCGGCCTTCTCTGCTTGTTCCATCACGCGCAGCAGGTTGGCGCCCAGAATCTTGATGATGTCGGGTTCCCTGTAGCCGCGGCGCAGCAACTCGGCGGTGATCAGCGGCAGCTTCGAGACGTCGTCCAGACCGCGCGGCATCAGGGCGCCGTCGAAATCCGAGCCCAGCCCGACGTGATCCACGCCCGCCACTTTGACGGCGTGGTCGATGTGGTCCACGATGCGCTCGAAGCTGGGCCGCGGCAGGCGCGCGTCGTACTGGTTTTCCAGGCGGCGGCGCTCGCGCGACATCCGCGCCGGATCGTCCTTCCACTTCCCGATCAACTGCTTGTCTTCCGTCTCGTACTGGGCCTCCAGCTTCTTCTGCGCGGCGGCGTACCCGCCGTCGAGGAAACCGGAGTAGAAGTTGATCTGGGCCACGCCGCCGTTCTTGGCCAAGGCCCGCAGCATGTCGTCGGTCAGGTTGCGCGGGTGATCGCAGAGGGCGCGGCAGCAACTGTGGCTGGCGATCAGCGGCGCGCGCGTCACCTTCAAGGCGTCCCAGAAGGTTGGATCGGAGACGTGGGAGATGTCCACCATCATCCCCAGCCGGTTCATGCGGGCCACGACGTCGCGCCCCATGGCGCTGAGGCCGCGGTTGCGCCCGGAATCGCCGGAGGAGCCGGCCCAGTCGGTGGAGATGGCCCAGGTCAGCGTCATATAGCGGACGCCCATCCGGTACAGCACGTCGAGCACGCGCGGGTCGTTCTCGATGGTGTGCCCGCCTTCCACCCCCATTAACGCCGCGATCTTGCCGGCGGCGTGAATGCGCCGGATGTCGGCGGCGGTGCGCGCCAGCTCCAGCTCGCGCCCGTGCTTCTCGACCTGGTCGAGCACGGCGCCGATCTCGGCCATGCCCCGCGCCAGGAAGTGCGGCGCGAAGCGCGGCGCCACGTAGATGGAGAAGAACTCGGCGCCCAGGCCGCCTTCGCGCATGCGCGGCAGATCGAGGTGGCCTTCCTTCGACCGCGCGCCCAGGTCCAGGCCTTCATCCAGCAGCCGCAGCGGGGTGTCGGCATGCGTGTCGATGACGATGGCGCGCCGGTGGATTTCCTTCGCCCGCTTTAGTAACTCGTCCTCGGCATGCAACGGCAAGACCATCAACAATAGCACCAGAAATCGCATTGTTCTATTTCACCACAAAACAACAGAGCCGCGACCGTAAGGGAGCGGATTTGCCTGCAACATGCGCTCGCGTTGACACTGCCGCGTTCCGCTCCCTCACGGTCGCGGCTCTGTTGCGGCGGTAGCTGCTTTGTGCTCGTTGTGGTCTGCCGCGGCTCTCAGGCTGACGGCGTGACCGTCTTGGGCGGGGCGGCGGGGATGTTGCCGGGCGGCTGGCCCTGGCCCGGACCGTGCAGCTTCTGGCAGGCCTTCTTGCGGCGCGCCAGGCGCAGATAATCGAGCACCAGGCGGCGCTTCAGGTGTTGGATGGCCTTGGCCGGGTCCACGCCCTTGGGACAGGCGCGCGAGCACTCGCCCGCGTAGTGGCAGCGGAAGGCGCCGTGCGCGCTGCCGGTCACCTGGTTGCGCTGGGGCCGGCCATCGTCGCGCGTGTCCTGGTTATAGCGTTGCGCGGCGCTCAGCGGCATGGGGCCCAGGTACCGCGCGTCGGTGGCCAGCGTGGGGCAGGCGGCCATGCAGCAGCCGCACTTGATGCAGTAGGTGAACTGCAGGTAGGCCTCGAGCTGCTCCGGGGTCTGGTAGAACTCGCCCGCCGGGTCGTTCACCTCGGCTTCATCCGCGCGCACCACGTAGGGCTTCAGTGAGCGGTGTTTCTCGAACATGCTCATCAGGTCGGGAACCAGGTCGCGGATGATGTCGAAGTTCGGCAGCGGGCCGACGGTGAGCTGCGTTTCGGCGATGTGCAGGATCTGCGTGTTGCAGGCCAGCGTCGGCCGGCCGTTCAGCAGCATGCCGCACGACCCGCAGATGCCCATGCGGCAGGAAAACCGCCAGGCCAGCGAGCCATCCAGGTTTTCCTTGATGTAGTGCAGGCCGTCGAGCACGGTCATGCCTTCACGCACCGGCACGGTGTAGGTCTTCACGTAGGGCGCGGCGTCGGTCTCGGGGTTGTACCGGGTCACGTGGAACTTAACGTCACGCACGGTCTTGTTGCTATCCGCCACAGTATTCCTCCAGCCTCCAGTCTCCGGCCTCCAGCCTGAAGACGGCTACCCCCTGGCCGCCGCCGCCGCGGCGTGCACCACGATGGCCGCCCAGGTGCCCAGCCCGAACAGTCCCAGGCCGCCCACCAGAAGGATGAACGTAACGGCCTTTTCCGCCGCCGGCTTCAACGTCAGCTCGAACAGGATGGTGCGCAGACCATACAGACCGTGGTAAAGGGCCACGCCGAGCAGCAGGATGTAGGTCGCGGTGAAGAACAGCTTGCCGTCGCGGAACAGGCTGTTGTCCCTGGAGACGGCCTCGCCGCCGAAGGGGGCGAACAGGTGCGTCCACCCGCCCAGGTGCATGACCAGCATGTGCAGGCCGAGCAGGAGAAAGATCACCACTCCCGCCGCCATGTGCCACGTCCAGTATTTCGTTTCGCGCATCTCTCCTCCTAGCGGGCCAGCCCGATGGCCTCATAGCCGCCGACGGCCAGGAAAATGGCCGCCAGGATCATCATGACAATGAGCAGGGGCCGCTGAACGTCGAGCGACGTCTTGTAGGGATAGACGGGCTCGATCGGCGCGCCTACCGCGAACCCCAGCTCCACCAGCACCAGGCGGATGCCGTTGAAAGCGTGGTAGGCGAACGCGGCGTAGACCAGGAACTCGCCCACCCGGAAAATCGGCTGGTGGAAGACGCCGCCTTCGATCCACAGGTACACGCCAAAGGCGCGCAGGCTGGTCACCACGATGTGCATGAGGAAGTAGAACAGAACGCCCAGGCCGGTGAGGCGGTGCAAGATGTAGGCATAGCGCTCGATGCCCCACCGGCCCCCGCCCAGCCATCCCCACAGCCCGAGCCGATTATCGTGCCTGTTGATTTGGGCCATGTTGCTCCTTTGCGCTACGCAGCAGGCGAAATCCGCAATTGCCGCTCCTTACTGCCCACTGCCGTCAGTACTTGCGTTCCACCGGCTTCCAGTTGGTAATGGTCACCGGCTTATATTCCAGCCTCGGAGTGCCGCCGCTCGAGTAAACCATCGAGTGGCGGAGGAACTTGTCGTCGTCGCGGCTGGGGCAATCGGTGCGGGCATGGGCGCCCCGGGACTCCTGGCGCGCCAGCCCGGCGAACAGCAGCACCTCGGCCAGCTCCAGCATGTTCTCCGTCTCCAGCGCCTGCATGAGGTTGGAGTTGTAGATCCGGCTCTTGTCCTGGATCGAGATGCAGCGGAAGCGCCGCTTCAGCTCGGCGATCTTGTCCAGCCCCTGCTGCATGGACTGGCCGGTGCGGTAGACGCCGGCGTGCTTGTCCATGAGGGCGCGCAGCTCGCGGCGAATGTGCGCCGGGTTCTCGTCGCCGTTCCGCTGGAGCAGGCCGTCGAAAACGCGCTTCTCTTCTTCGCGCGCCTGGGCTTCCGGCATGTCGGTCAGCTTAAGCGCCTGGCCGAGATACTTCGCGATCTCGCCGCCGGTGATGCCGCCCCAGACCAGGCATTCGGCCGTCGAGTTGCACCCCAGGCGGTTGGCGCCGTGCATGGAGTGGCAGGCCACCTCGCCCGCCGCCCAGATGTTCTCCACCTGTGTGCGGCCGTCGATGTCGGCCTCGATGCCGCCCATCGAGTAGTGGGCCACGGGCCGGATGGGGATGGGCTGAGTGATGGGGTCGATCCCGACGAACTTCAGGCACACTTCGCGGATCAGCGGAAGGCGCTTGTTGATGCGCTCCGCTCCCAGGTGGGTCAGGTCCAGGTGCAGGAAGTCGAGCCCGTCGGGGCCCGGAAAGCCACGTCCCTCCAGGAGCTCCGTCATCTCGGCGCGGGAAATGATGTCGCGCGGGGCCAGCTCCATCATCTTCGGCGCGATCTTCTCCATGAAGCGCTGGCCCTTGTTGTTGCGCAGGTAGCCGCCCTCGCCGCGGCAGCCTTCCGTGATCAGGATGCCCGAGGGCACCAGGCCCGTGGGGTGGAACTGCAGGAACTCGGGATCCTCCAGCGGCAGGCCGGCGCGGTAGGCGATGGCCTGCCCGTCGCCGGTGACGGTTTGCGAATAGGTGGTAAAGCCGTAAAGGTTGCCCAGGCCTCCGGAGGCGATCAGCAGCGTCTTGCCGCGCAGCACGTAGAACTCGCCGGTGGGCAGGTCGTACAGCGTCAGGCCCGCGAACCGCCCGCCTTCCACGAGCAGCGCGGTGGCGAAGCACTCGTCGTAGCGCTTGAAGTTGTTGTGCTTGACCAGCGTGTCGTACAGCGCCTGCATCTCGAAGAAGCCGGTCTTGTCCGCCGCCATGCAGGCCCGCGGAAAGGAGTGGCCGCCGAACGGGCGCTGCATGATGCGGCCGTCCTCGCGCCGCGACCACGGGCATCCCCAGTGCTCGAGCAGCCGGATTTCATCCGGCGACTGGTGCACGAAGCGATCCACCACATCCTGGTCGGCGAGGAAATCGGAGCCTTTCACCGTGTCCCAGGCGTGCAGCTCGAAGCTGTCGCCCTCCTCGGGCCGCATGACCGCCCCGGTGCCTCCCTCGGCACAGACGGAGTGGGAGCGCATGATCTGCACCTTGGAGACCATCCCGATGTCGGCCGTGCCCCGCGTCCGGATCGAGATTTCGACCGCGGCCCGCAACCCCGCGAGCCCGGTTCCCAGGATGATGACGTCATGGCTGATCTGCTGCATGCTTCATTTGCTCCTTGGCATGGCGGACCTGATGGCGGCGCAACGCCACCGCTCCATTCGCTGCCGGCCGGGCCAGGGGTGATCGACGGGATGAATTGATGATAGCAGAAACGCGCCGGCCCCTTCCCGCCCGTTCCGCGCCATCTTCAGCAGAGGCAGGAGTCTACACCGCCGCCTGGCCTGCTTCCAAGCACAAAGTTGGCCGCCGCCCGCCATCAGTCGGCAGGCGGAAGGCCGAAGGCGGAAGGCGGAAAGCGCAAGGCGGGGGAAACGGCCGTTTGCCGCCCTCCGCGTTCTGCTTTCCGCTTTCAGCTTCTTGAGTCCTACGACGAGCGCGAGATTCGCGTTTCGGCGGCCATCATGATCTAACCTTTTGCCCTCTACAGCGTCAAATACGGTTTTGGGGAGTGCGGGGCAGTGGTGATATAATTCAACCAGGGAAAGGCGAGTCTGGGAGAACGACGCGCGGCTGTGAGGGAGGCGGTCATTAGCGAGGCAGTGCGCGTAAGCGGTGTGGGCGAGGGCTTGGGCTGTTGTAGAACTCCGACATTTATGAGCTTAGGCCGGCGGCAATCCAGTGTGCGGCTTGTCTGACCGGCAACGGCCATTGCGATTCGGCTCGTGAGGAATGCGGCATCATCCTTGAAAAGGAGTCCGAACCATGCCTGAGTGCCTCAGAAAGTACACGTTCCTTCTGGTCGCGCTGCTCCTGGCCGCGTGTGCACTGCCGACGGCGGTTTGGGGACAGGCGACGAGCGGGACGATCTCCGGAACAGTCACGGACCAGAGCGGCGCCGCGGTTGCCGGCGCCACCGTCTCGGTTCGCAACCTCGATACCAACGTCACCCGCTCGGCCACGACCGAGGCGGATGGCCGTTTCAGCTTCCCCGGCCTTCTGGTCGGCCGATATGAACTAACCGCCGACCTGAGGGGCTTCACCAAGTACGTTCGCGGGCCGATCAACCTGGTGCTCAACCAGGAAGCGGTCATCAACCCCGAACTGAAGCCGGCCGCGGTGCAGGAAACCATCACCATCACCGAGGACGCGCCGATGCTGAACACCAGCAGCGCCGAGATCGGCGTGCGCTTCGACGAGCGGCGCCTGGCGGAGTTGCCCATCAGCGGCCTGGCCATCGGCAGCAGTGGCTTCCGCGATGTGTATTCCACTGTGCTTTCCGCTCCGGGTGTCAGCCAGCTCAACAGCGGCAACAGCAGTTTCACCAGCAGCGTGAATTTTTCGGCCAACGGCATGCGCACCCGCGGCAACAACTTCATGATCGACGGCCAGGACTCGAACGACCCCAGCGTGGCCGGCGCGCAGCAGGTTCTGAACAATCCGGACATGGTCAAGGAAGTGCGGTTGATCACCAACCAGTTCCTGGCCGAATACGGACGCTCGGCCGGGTCGGTGGTGAGCGTGGTTACCAGGAACGGCACCAACACCCTACACGGCTCGGCCTTCGAGTTCTACAACGGCAACCATCTGAACGCACCAAGCAACTTGGACAAGTCGGCGGGGTTTACCAATGCGCCGTTCCGGATCGAGCACCAGTTCGGCGGGACGGCCGGCGGGCCGGTCCGCAAGGACAAAACCTTTTTCTTCGGTTCCATCCAGCGGTGGACCACGCGCCTGCTCGGTTCCGGCAGCACGATCCGCGGCGTGCCGACGGCCGACGGCAAGACCACGATCCAGAACCTGGCCGGCAGCCGGCCTCAAGTGCAGGCCCTGCTGAAGTTCTTGCCGGCGGCGCAGACCCCCATCGGGTCGAGCATCCCCTTGACGGTGGGCGGCCAGACGGTTCAGATACCGCAGGGAACGCTCACCAGTTCCACCGCCGCTTTTACCAACAACTGGCAATGGTCCGGCCGGATCGACCACCAGTTGACGAACAAGCACAGCCTGGGCGGTCGCTACCTTTATAACGATAACTTCTCCGGCGGAGGCGGCCAGGCGACGCCCCCAGGTCTCACGACCCAGGTGCCGCAGCGCCAGCAGGCGCTTTCCCTCTGGCTGACCAGCAACCTGACGCCGCGCACGCTGAATGAGATACGGCTGTCGTGGCAGCGCCTCGGTACTACGACAACGGCGTCGGATCCGGCCTCGGAAACCATCCCCTCGATCGAAATCCCGCAGCTCGGCCTCACGGGCTTCAACGCCGCCGCCGACCGCACCGCCATCGGCCTGGCCGTCAACCTGCCCCAGTACCGCTTCAACAACACCTATCAGATCCAGGACACTTATTCCTGGACGCAGGGCGCGCATGCCTGGAAGTTCGGCCTCGATTTGCGGCGCATCCAGGTGAAGAGCTACTTCGTCCCCCAAATCCGCGGCCGGCTGGTCTACGACACACTGCAGACGTTTGTCGATGACCTGGCCTCAACGGTCAACGTCAACAGGCCGCTGCCGGGCGGCCAGTTGCTGATGTACTACAACTGGGACGATTACTTTTTCTTCGCGCAGGACACCTGGCGGGTCAGGCGGGGCTTTACGCTCAGTTACGGCCTGCGCTATGAGACCCCCGGCAACTCATTCTCGGACCTTTACAAGTTGAACGACCGCATTCTGGCGGCCAGCAATAACCAACCGGTATTCAAGCTGACGCCCCGCCCGCCGCGCGACCGCAATAACTGGCAGCCGCGTGTGGGCTTCAGTTGGAACCCGCAGACCAAAAAAGAGGGCCTGCTGGGCAAGCTGACCGGCGGAGACAAACTGGTGGTGCGCGGCGGCTATGCCCGCGCCAACGATTACGGGTTCATCAACATCAACCTCAACATCTTCAGTTCGTTCCCGTTCATCTTGGCTGCCGGCGCCAGCAACATGGCCAACGCCTGGACCCAACTGCCGAAAATGTTCCCGGACACCAGCGACCTGGCGGCGCTGAACCTGCTGAACCGCACCATCGTGGGCGGCGATTTCCGTTCGCCGATCTCCGAACAGTTCGCGCTTGAACTGCAGCGGGAAATCAGGACGGGCACGGTGTTCAAGGTCGGCTACGTGGGAACGAAGGGCACGGCCTTGTTCCAGTCGCTCGACGGCAACCCGCGCACCGAGTGCTCGCTGATCCCCACCAATGCCGCGGGCACCGTCCAGGGCTGCCCGCGCGTCAATCCCCTGGCGGGCATCGTGCGCCTGCGGGCCAACGCCGCTTCCTCCATCTACCACTCTCTGCAGGTGAGCTTCGAGCGGCGTCTCGCGAGGGGTTTCGCCGCCGGTGCGCACTACACCTGGAGCTCCTTCATCGACAACGCCTCGGAGATCTTCAACCCCTCGGCCCGCGGCGAAGTGGCCGTGTCGCAGGCCTCCTTCAACCGCAACATGGACCGCGGGCGCGCCACCTACGACCGGCCGCACCGCTTCGCCACCAACTTCGTCTACGCGATCCCGACCGGCAAGGTGAGCAACGCGGCTGCCAAGCGGCTCGTGGGCGGCTGGCAGGTGGGCTCGTTCATCACCCTCCAGAGCGGTTCCCCATTCAGCCCACTGAATGGAAGCGACCCGACGCTGGCCCTGGGCGGCATTGACGGCCTGATCGGCAGCTCCATCCGACCCAACCTCAACACCAACCTGGATCTGGCCCATATGTCGGTGGAGGAAATGCTGCGGGCCGGCGGCCGCTCGCTGTTCAGCACCCTGCCGGTCTGCCAGCGGATCACCGGTACGAATACCTGCACCCCCATCCAGCGCTACGGCAATGTGGGCCGCAACATTCTGCGCAGCGATGGCATTGCCCAGATCGACTTGAGCCTGATGAAGTCCACGAAGATCACCGAAACCCATCAGTTCCAGCTTCGCGCCGACTTCTTCAACTTCACCAACACGCGCAACTTCGGCATTCCCGAAGCCCGCGTCAGCAACGCCGGCTTCGCCAACCAGTGGGGGACGGACGGCGGCGCCCGCCGCATTTACGTCTCCCTGAGGTACGTCTTCTAGCCTGATTGCCAAACACCGGGCCACAAAGAGCGCTTCCCGCGCTCTTTGTGGCCCTTCGTGTTTTGGCCCCAAGGCTGGGCGCGAGGCCTCATGATCGCTGCGGTGGCCGCCGGCAACGCCTGCCGGGGCGTCCCGCCCCAGGCATGTAGCGCCGGCGTCCCGCCGGTAACGCCCGGTTCCCTTTTCCGCCCTACCGCTGTACAAGCCGCATCATGCTCGTCCGCCATCGCCGCCTGCCCCACTGGGAACTCGGTGCTGCCAGCTACTTTGTCACTCTGGCGAACAAGGTCTCGGGGACAACCGGGACATTTTGGCAACGCCAGTACTACGACCGGCTGATTCGCGATGCGGATGAATACCGGAGCCTTGTTAACGACACATTCGAAAACCCAGCACGCGCAGGAGTGAAAAACTGGAAATGGGTTTGGAGGGCCGAGATGGGCGTGAAGGGTTGGCGCGCCCTACCGGCGGGACGCCGGCGCTACATGATGGGCGGCGGGACGCCGGCGGCACAACTGCTCAGGCTTTAGTACTTGCGTCCCCCCCCCTCACCCGTTCGTAGGATTGCCAGTGGAGCGGGAATTGTGTACGCTTATATCCAGAATTCGGGACCGACCGCGCCGGCCCAAAAATACTTGTCGGGAGGGGAACCGTTATGTCAATTTCGAGAAAGTTTCTGTGGCTGTGCGTGGCTGTGTTGAGTATGGGGGCCGTGGCGCTGGCCGACCCGCCAGAACTTGCGGTACGCCCCGATTCGCTGTTTTTCCGGCAGATGGGCGCCAGCGCGCCGGCGGCGCAGCAGTTGGCGATCAGCGCCAGCGGCAACGCCACACTCGCGTCGTTCACCGCGGCCGCCAGCACCGCGTCCGGCGGCAACTGGCTGGGTGTAACGCCAGCCGCCGGCAGCGGCCCGGGCAAGCTGACCGTCAGCGTCAATACCAACGGCTTGGCCGCGGGCGAGTATTCGGGTACGGTCACCATCACCGCGGCCGGCTTCTCGAACGGCCCGCTGAAAGTGAAGGTGACACTGGAACTGCAGGGGCAGGGCCAGGGCGGCGGTGGTGGCCAGGGGAACCCGGGCGGCGGACCCAGCGGGCCGCCCGCGCTCATCGTGCGCCCCAATGAACTGGAGTTCAAAGCTGTCGAGGGCGGCGCGGCACCCAAGGGCCGCCAGGTGGAAATCAACAGCCCCGGCGGCGCCAATTTCAACTGGACGGCCACCGCGACCGTCAGCACCCCGGCCGGCGGCACGTGGCTGAAGGTCTCGCCAGCTTCCGGCTCCGGCAAGGGCGTGCTGCAGGTGGATGTGGACCCCACCAACCTGGCCAAGGGCAGCTACAAAGGACAGGTTACCGTTGCCAGCGGCAATAGCAAGGCGGCGGTGGATGTCGAACTGGACCTGGAGGCGGCCAAGGCGGCCAAGCTGGTGATCGACCCGCGGGCCTTCAATTTCATCGTCAACGATGCCAACCAGAAGCTCGCGCCGCGAACACTGAACGTGAGCAACGCCGGCAGCGGAACGCTGAACTGGACGGCGAGGGCCACCCTCAGTTCGCCGCCCAACGGCAAGTGGCTGTCAATCAGCCCCGCTTCGGGCAGCGGCAAAGGCCAGATCGCGATCAGGGTTGACCCCACAGGTCTGCAGCCCGGCATGTACGCCGGCAGCGTAGTGGTGACCGCGGGCAATGACAGCGCCGAAGCCAAGGTGTTTCTGCGCCTGCTCGGTCCCAGCAAGCCGCGCGTGACGGTGACACCGAAGTCGCTGAGCTTTACGGCGGTCGGCGGGGTTGTTTCGCCGGCCTCGCGCACCATCAAGATCGACAGCACGAGTACTGGCCTGTCGTTCACCGCCAGGGCCACCACCGCCCAGGGAGGCAACTGGCTGAGCGTGACGCCGGCCTCCGGCAGCGTGCCTGCTACCCTGACAGCTTCGGTCACGGTGGGCAGCCTGGCGCCGGGCGTCTACAGCGCGACGGTGGAAATCAAGGTGCCGGGCGCGGCGCAGGAAACCTATACCGTCTATGTAGCCCTCAAGGTCGCGGCGGCGGGCGCTACCGAAACGCCGCACCTGGAGCTGGAACCCGGCTCCCTGGCCTTCACCGGCGTAAGGGGCGGCGCCAACCCGGACCCGAAAACAGTGAAGTTGCAGGTCGAGGGCGCCAGCAGCGTGCCGTGGACCTCGGTGGCCACTACGGCCTCGGGCGGTAACTGGCTGAGCCTCACGCCCACCTCCGGCACGGCCACGGCTGCCGGGCCCAACAGCGTCAGCGTCTCGGCCTCCACGTCCGGGCTGCCGGCGGGAGTGTACGCGGGAACCGTGGTCTTCACGCCGGTCGCCTCGAGCGGCGCCGGGCACGTTTTACTCCACGTCAAACTCACCGTGACCGCCACAGCGGCCACGACGGGCAAGGACCAGGGGCCGGCCGTGTCGGCCGCGGCCGCGGGAGAGGTCCTGGCGCTGGTCGAGAGCCCGGCCGGTGGCTTTATTACCCGGGCCGACCTGCCGCTCAACGTGGCGGTTCTGCTGGTCGATGCGGCGGGTGTCGCGGTCGAGGGGGCCAGCGTGCTGGTCAGCTTCTCGAACGGCGAGCCGGACCTGGCTCTGGACGAGTTGGGCGGCGGCCGCTACGCGGGCCTGTTCCGGCCGCTGTCGAGCGGGCCGCTGACACTGACCGGCTGGGCCGAGACCGAGGCGCTGGCCTCGGAGATGTTCGCGGTTTCCGGGGACGTCGAGTCGGCGGCGGTATCGCCCAGCCTGGTGTTCCAGGGCGGCGGAGTCAGCGCCGCGAGTTTCGCGCCCTCGCCGACGCCGCTGGCCCCCGGCTCCCTGATGTCGGTGTTTGGCCGCGGCATCGCCGGCGCGGGCGGCAGCGCCCGGAGCGTGCCGTTGCCCACCAGCCTTTCCGGCGTCTCAGTCACCATCGGCGGCGTGCCCGCGCCGCTGGTGGTCGCCATTCCGGCGGCTTCCTCCAGCGGCTACGACCAGATCAACGTGCAGGCGCCGTTCGAGCTGGCGGGCGTGATCCAGGCCGACATCGTCGTCAACAACAACGGCGTCATCTCAGTGCCCGAGACCATCTCCATCGGCACGGCGCCCGCGCTGTTCACCGCCAGCCAGACCGGCGACGGCCCCGGCGCATTCCTGCACGCCGACAACAGCCCCGTGGACGCTACCCGTCCGGTCACTGTGGGCGAGATTCTGCAGCTTTACGCCACCGGCCTTGGCCTGCTGAAGACGCCCATCAGCACAGGCGCTGCATCGCCGGGCACCGATGAAGTAGCCAGCAGCGTGACTGCCACGATCGGCGGCGTACCCGCGACCGTGCGCTATGCCGGCTCGGCGCCGGGATGGGTCGGCCTATACCAAATAAACGTGGTGGTGCCGGCCGGCGTGGCGGGCGACAACGTGCCGGTAGTCGTATCGGTGGATGGCTCGCCGGCCACCGGCCGCGCCGTCATTCCCATGATCCGTTAACCGTGTTTTGAACCACAAAGCCACGAAGGCCACAAAGAACACCAAGTCGGTTCTTTGTGGCCTTTCGTTTCTTTGCGCCTTTTTGGTGAACCGTCTCTGTGGTACAAGGAGGGAATGCGATTTGTTGGACCGCTCCTTCTTGTCCTGCTGGCGGCCGGGCCGCTGGCTGCTCAGAAAAAGCCATTCTCAATCGAGAAGCTGCTCTCGCTCGAACGGATCTCCGATCCGCAGGCGTCGCCGGACGGCACGAAGGTTCTGTTTGCCGTGACCTCGCCGGACGTGGCCCGCAACACGCGGCCGTCGCAGATCTGGCGGGCGCCGCTCGAAGGCGGAGCGCCACAGCAGGTGACGCGCGAGGGAACGCGCAACCAGCGCGCCCGCTGGTCGCCGGACGGCAAGCGCATCGCCTGGATCAGCAACCGCGGCGGCTCGCAGCAGGTCTGGCTGATGGACGCCGACGGCGGCAACGCCCGGCAACTCACCGACCTCCCCACGGAGGCCGACGGGCTGATGTGGTCGCCCGACGGCCGCCGTTTGCTGTTCACTTCCGACGTCGATCCCGAGTGCCGGGACATGACTTGCAACAAGCGGAAGCAGGAGGAGCGGGAGCGCGATGCGGTCAAGGCGGAAGAGTTCACGCGCCTGCTCTACCGCCACTGGTCGAGCTTCAAGCACGGGAAGCGAAGCCATCTGTTCATCGTGCCGGCGGACGGTGGCAGCCCAATCGATCTGACCCCCGGCGATCACGCTGTGCCGCCGTTCTCGCTGGGCGGGCCCGACGATTACGCCTTCTCGCCCGACGGCCGCGAGGTGGCCTACGTCACCTGCCTGGACCCGGTCGAAGCTACCAGCACCAACTACGACATCTTCGTGGCGCCCGCCGGCGGCGGCCCGGCGAAGAAGATCACTGCCAATCCCGCCTGGGATGCCACCCCGGTCTATTCGCCCGACGGGCGGTACATCGCCTACCGGGCACAGAGCCGCCCCGGCTATGAGGCGGACCGGTTTCGCCTCATGCTGTATGACCGCCAGTCGGGCAGGCACACCGGCCTGACCGAGAACTGGGACCGCAGCGTCGATTACTTGTTCTGGGCGCCCGACAGCAGCCGGATCTACTTTGGCGCGGAGAACGAAGCGACGCGCCCGATCTGGGCCATCGGCGCCAACGGCGGGGAGCCGCGCCCCGTCGTGACGGGCGCCAACAACGATGACGCCGGCGTCACCCGCGATGGCGCCACGCTGGTTTTCACCCGCAACAGCCTCCGGGGGCCGAGCGAAATTTTCCGGGCGGCCACGGCGGCGACCACGGCCAACCCGCAGCCGGTGACGCGCATCAACGAGCCGCTGCTGGCCGGCACGCATGTCTCGGCGCCGGAACCCTTCAGCTACGCCGGCGCCGGCGGCGCCACGGCGCACGGCTGGCTGGTGAAGCCGCCCCGCTTCAACCCCCAGTCGCGCTATCCGGTGATCATCCTCATCCACGGCGGGCCGCAGGGCGCCTGGGAGGACGGCTGGACGTACCGCTGGAACGCACAGGTCTTTGCCGGCGCCGGCTACGTCATCGCCCTGCTGAATCCGCGCGGCTCGACCGGCTACGGCCAGAAATTCACCGACGAGATCAACGCCGATTGGGGCGGCAAGGTCTACGAGGACATCATGAACGGCGTGGCGCACGTGGAGCGGCTGCCCTACGTGGACAAGGAGCGCTTTTGCGCGGCCGGCGCCTCCTACGGCGGCTACATGATCGACTGGATCGCCGGCCACACCGACCGCTTCCGCTGCCTGGTCACCCACAGCGGCGTCTTCGACCTGCCCAGCATGTATGGCTCAACCGAGGAGCTGTGGTTTCCGGAGTGGGAGTTCCGCGGCACGCCCTGGGACAACCCGGAGATGTACCGGAGGTGGTCGCCCAGCAGCTACGTGAAAAACTTCAAGACGCCCACGCTCGTCGTTCACGGCCAACTCGATTACCGCGTGGATGTCTCGCAGGGGTTTCAGATGTTCACCGCGCTGCAGAAGATGAAGGTGCCCTCGAAAATGCTCTACTTCCCGGACGAGGGGCACTGGGTACTGAAGCCGGCCAACAGCGCCCGCTGGTACCGCGAGGTGCTGGAATGGTGGCGGCAGTGGCTGGCCAAGTGAGGCTGGAGGCTGGAGGCGGGATGCTGAGGAACCGCCGGCCTACAGCCTACACTTTCACGGACACCGCGGCGACGCCCTTCTTGCAGAGCGGGCAGGCTTCTTCGTTCTCCCAATAGGTGTACTGAACGCGCGCCAGCGAATAGACCGGCAGCGGGCTGAGATCGACGGTCTCGACGTTGGGTTGATACACGATCACGGCCAGCGCCAGCACTTTCGCCCCGCGCGACAGCAACAAGTCGCGCAGTTGCGACAGCATGTGCCCGGTCCGCAGGATGTCGTCCACCACGATGCACTGCTCATTTTCGTGGACCTCCATGAACTGGCGGAACTCGAGCCGCGTCTTATCGACGCGTTCCGCCCAATAAATCTGGCTGGCGCGCAGCGCCTCGCCCAGGCCGTAGGCCACCGGGATGCCGCCGGTGGCCGGCGAGACGATGCTGACGTTCGGCAAGTGGCGGGCGATTTCGGGATCGCTGCGGAGCAGCCGGCTCAACCCCACGCTCAGCGTTTTCGCTTCCCGGTAATAGCGCATGGCCAGCGGCATCTGCAGCAGGTGGTCGGTGTGCCGCCCGGAGGGAAGCACGAAGTGCCCCTCCTTCAAGGCACCCGTCTTGCGCAAGATATTCAGCACTTCTTCGTTGTTGGGTATGAGTTCCATGCCCTTATAGATAGCATGAAAAGGCGGGCTGTGGGCTGTAGGCCCCTGGCTATAGGCGGGCTGCGGCCGAGAACTGAAGGCTGCCAGGCCGTAGGCCACCGGCTGATTTCCCACAGCCTACAGCCCACAGCCTAGAGCCTACAGCCTCCGGCCGGTTTTCCTATTTCTCCCGGGCGGCCTTGAAGTCCCTGGGCGGCTTCTCGCCCATGGCGACAGTGCCCTCCAGCCCCTCGGCGGTCACTTTCGCCTTGTAGGTCCCTATGACCGTGTTTTCCCCCATCCGCGTTTCGACTTTGAATTCGACCTGGTCTCCGCTGACCTTGCCCTCCTTGACCTGCTGCTCGACTCTCTTCTCGCCGAACACTCTGACAAGAGTCCCGGTGACCTTGTCCCCATCCTGCTTCAAAGTGATGGTGAGTTCGGAGGTCCCGCGCGGTGTTTCCATCTTCTGTTTGTAGGTCCCGCTGACGTCGGCGGCCATTGCCGTCATGGCAAACGCGGCAAACAGGACCGCGAGGCCGACGAACACTGCAAGTTTCTTCATGGCTAACCTCTCTTTTGATTTGAGATGCACTGCCTTGACGCATTATAACCCCGGCGGGCAAGAAAAAGTTCCCTCAACTGGCGACTTCGGCCTCTGGCCTGCCGGATTCAGAGACCCCCATCGGTGCCTGAGCTTGCCGAATTCTCGAGTCGTTACTCTTGAGCGTCAACTACAATAAGGCCATGGCCACTCTCTGGCGCGATGCCAGCGAGGAGACCGAGCGCATCATGCTCGACCTGCTGCGGAAGAAAAACCCCGGTGAGCGCATCCGGATGGCCGCGGAGTTGACCGCGTGGGTCCGGGAATTGGTCAAGCGCTCGATCCGGGCCCGCTATCCAGACGCTGGAGAGCATGAGCTGCGCTGCCGGTTTGCAGCCATTTGGCTGGGGCGCGAATGGGCCATCCGCGCTTGCAGCTGGGACCCACATCAACACGAACTGCAATGGCGGGACGTCCTCTGCATGCTGAGGTTGCGGGCGGGCTATCTCGATATGGAGTACGTGCGCCGCTGGGCGGCCGAGGAAGAAGTGCTGGACCTGCTGGAGCGCGCCGTCCAGCAAGCATCCTGACCGTTTTTGCGCTGAGGGACTGCGCTGAGTCCACGGTTGTGCCGATAGTTACTCTGAGAAGGCAACGCCCGACGCGGCGGCGGTGTGATATTTATAGAGCGCGGTCATTTGGCCTCAATCAGGAGGGCCAGGCATGAACCCCCAATCGGCGATCGAGCAGCGAGGCCCGCGGCTCAGCATAGAGGAGTTGCGGCAGGCGGCGGCCGAGATGCGCGCCATCAACCTGATCGACATCTTCGCGGCCGGTTCCGGGCATCCGGGCGGCACGCTGTCGATCATGGATGTCGCCACGGCGCTGTATCTGCGGGTGCTGAATCACGACCCACAGGAGCCGGCCTGGCCCCACCGCGACCGCGTCTTTTGGTCCGCGGGGCACAAGGCGCCGGCGCTTTACGTGGCCCTGGGCAAAGCCGGCTATTTCCCCCTGGACGACACCGTACTGCTCCGCCAGTTGCACGCCCCCTTCGAGGGCCATCCCAACTGGCTAAAGGTGCCCGGCGTCGAGGTCTCCAGCGGGTCGCTGGGACAGGGGCTCAGCGTGGCGGCGGGCAGCGCGCTGGCCGGCCGCCTGCTGGGCAGGCCATCGCGCATTTACTGCATCATGGGCGACGGCGAGCAGCAGGAGGGCAATATCTGGGAAGCGGCCATGGCCGCCGGCCATCACAGGCTGGACAACCTCTGCGCCATCATCGACCGCAACCGCCTGCAGATCGACGGCTGGGTGGACGATGTGATGGCGGTCGAGCCGCTGGGCGGAAAGTATCGCTCCTTTAACTGGCATGTGATCGGGATCGACGGGCACAACATGGAGCAGATCGTGGCGGCTTTCGAGCAGGCCGCGGCCATCAAGGGCTGCCCCACGGTGGTCATCGCCAACACCGTCAAGGGGAAGGGCGTCTCCTTCATGGAGAACCAAGCGGGCTGGCACGGCATCGCCCCCAACAAGGAACAGTTCGAAAAGGCCATGCTGGACCTGGCCACGCCCGCCGTCCCGCGACAGCGGGTCGATGCGCTGCTGGCGCGCGCCGCCGAATATGGCCAGAACGTGGCGCGGGAGACCCGCGACAAGCTGCCCAAATTCAGCCGCGACTACTGGTGGAACGCCGGCGAAACCATGAAGGTGGACATGGACCCCGCCCGCATGGGCTTCGGCCGCGGCCTGGAGATTGCCGGCGCCGATGAGCGCGTGGTCACCATTCACGCCGACATCTCCGGCTCCATCCGCATCGTCGATTTCGAGGCCCGGCACCCGGAGCGCAACCACCGCGTGTTCAGCGTGGGCATCGCCGAGCAAAACATGATGGCCATCGCCGGCGGACTGGCCAAGGAGGGACTGATTCCGGTTTGCGGCACCTACGGAGTATTCGCCTCGGGCCGCTGCTGGGACCAGTTGCGCACCACGGTCTGCTACTCGAACCTGAACGTGAAGATCGCCGGGGCGCACGGCGGCCTTTCCGTGGGCGCCGACGGCGCCACCCACCAGGCTTTGGAGGAAATCGCGCTGACCGCGGTGCTGCCCAACATGAACCTGGTGGTGGCCTGCGACTCGGTGGAAATCGAGAAGGCCACGCCGCACTGCCTGCTGAAAGTCGTGGGGCCCTGCTACATCCGCTATGCGCGCGAGGGGACGCCCGTCGTTACTTCGCGCGAAACGCCCTGGGAGTTCGGCCTAGCCAACATCATCCGCTACCGCGGCGAACGGCCGCGCTTCCGCGAGGCCTTCGAGCATGTGCCCTCGCCGGCCTACAAGAACGAAGGGGAAGAGGCCGCGATCGTGGCCTGCGGCCCCATGGTGGCCGAAGCCATGCGGGCGGCCTGGGTGCTCAAGGAGGAGTTCGACATCGAAACGCGCGTCCTCAACGTGCACACCGTTAAGCCGCTGGACGTGCCGGCGCTGGTGGCCGCCGCCGCCGAGACCGCGATCGTGGTCACCGCCGAGGAGCACCAGGTGGGCGGCTTCGGCAACATCGTGGCCGGCGCCATCCTCAAGCGCCGCGCGCGGTTCGACCAGCCGTTGCTGTTCGACATGATCGGCGTGCGCGACCGCTTCGGGGTTTCCGGCAAGCCCTGGGAGCTGATGCAGGAATTTGGGCTGAGCGCCGAGCACATCGCCCAGCGCGTCAAGCAACTGTGCGATCACAAGCGGGCGCTGGCGGCCAAGCGCAAGACGCACAGCGTCAGCTTCGCGTCGGTCGAGTGCCAGCAGTGCGGGCTCAGGATTCCGTTCGGCGAGTTCGTGGCGGAGTGGCCGTCGCGCGCCGACGAGATGTGCACCGAGTGCACGCGCCGCGCCCCGGACAACTGCGACCTCTGCCTCACGGAGCTGCTGATCTCCAATCCCAATTTCCTGTTCGTCTGCCGGGATTGCCGCTGGCCGGTGGTGGAGTGCTGAGCCCCGAAGTAAGACCACAAAGGCACAAGGGACACAAAGAAACACGAAGAAGAAACTGCTTCGTGGAACTTTGTGTCCTTTGTGTACTAATCTGTGAAATCTTGCCGGCTTGGCAACATTTTTTCATGCCGCCAGCTTGACGCCGCTATATTCGCGCAACTCCAGCGCCCGCGTCATTACCGTGCGCCCCTTTTCAGTGATGCGGTACAGACT
>JAPKYU010000637.1 GCA_026394175.1 Acidobacteriota bacterium
GTATTTCGACTTGAGGACCCCGAACAGCATCGCCGCGGCCACCGGCGCCAGGGTGGTGGTCCTGATGCCCTCGGTCGGCGGAGAAAAGCAGATAACTGATTATTTCAAGCTTTTCGATTACGACATAAAATTGTTAACGGACGCTTTCAAGCAATAAGCTGTCAGCTATCAGCTTTCAGCCATCAGCTTGCGGCCATCGGCGGCACAGGTTCCGGTCCGCGAGCAGTCGGCGCGTGTTTTGGGTCGCTGATAGCTGATAGCTAATTCGGAGGAACGGTGGAAGTCCTTCAATTTTTGCTGGCGCCGCTCGCCGCCAGCCTGATCCTTACGGGCATCCATGCCTACCTGGGTGTCCACGTCGTGGAGCGGGGAGTGATCTTCGTGGACCTGGCCCTGGCCCAGATCGCCGCCCTGGGGGCCATCATGGCCATCCTGCTGGGCATGAACGTGCATGGCCCCGGCGCCTACTGGTTCAGCCTGGGCTTCACGTTTCTGGGCGCGGTCATCTTCTCGCTGGTCCGCAGCCGCCGCACGCACATCCCGCAGGAAGCCTTCATTGGCATCACCTACGCGGTGGCCTCGGCGGCCGCCATCCTGGCCATGAGCAAAGCCACCGGCGAAACCGAGCACCTGAAAGACATGCTGGTGGGCAACATCCTGGCCGTCTCCTGGCACGAGGTGGCCATGACCGCGGCCCTCTACGGCGCCATCGGCGTCTTCCATTACATCTTCCGCAAGAACTTCCTGCTGATCTCCATGAACCCCGGCGGCGCCGAAGCACAGGGCCTCTCCATCCGCCTCTGGGATTTCCTGTTCTACGCTTCCTTTGGATTCGTGGTCACCTCCTCGGTGGCCATCGCCGGGGTGCTGCTGGTGTTCTGCTATCTGATCGTCCCCTCGGTGGGCGCCATGCTGTTTGCCGACCGGATTGGGGCCCGCCTGGCGATTGGATGGACGATGGGCACGCTGGTCTCGGGCCTCGGCATCTACCTATCGGTGGCGCTGGATCTTCCCACAGGTGCAACCATTGTTTGCACCTTCGGCCTGGTCCTTGTCTTCATGTTCCTGGGCCATCTGGTTCTATACCACGGGCGCGACGCTCGTGAACTGCGTGGAGTTGCTTCCAATGTTGCCGAAGAAAGTGTCGGCGGCCGGCAGTCGCTGTAACGCCGGCGTCTCGCTTGCCCGATTCGGGCCGGCATGCCGCCCGTCCCTGCTGCTCGCCATTGTTTCGACGCTCATTCTGGGCCTTGCCGCCTGTTCCAGCCCGCCCGCGGGCACGCGCTACGAACTCCGCGGCACGGTGGTTGCCGTCCAGCCCCAGCATCGCCTGGTTACGGTGGCGCACCAGGACATCCCCGGATTCATGGCCGCCATGACCATGCCCTTCGCGGTAAAGGAGGAATGGGCGCTCGCCGCGCTGAAGCCCGGCGACCGCATCGCCGCAGTGCTGGTGGTGGACCGCGGCGCCTCCTGGCTGGAGCAGATCGTCATCAGCCACGGCGGCGCCCAGCAACTGGCGCCGGTCAAGGCCGACGGCTCACCCGTGGCCGCCCCCGGCCAGCCGGTCCCCGATTTCACCCTGCTCAACCAGTACGGCAGGCTCATCCACCTGCATCAATACCGCGGCCGCGCGCTGCTGCTCACCTTCATTTATACCCGCTGCCCGCTGCCCGATTACTGCCCGCTGACGAGCCGCAACTTCGCGGAGCTTGACCGTGCGCTGCGGCGCGAGCCCTCGCTTTATCCCAAGACAGGCCTGCTCAGCATCAGCATCGACCCGGAGTATGACCGACCCGTAGTGCTTCGCAAGTACGGCCTCACCTACATCGATGCCAAGGGCCCCAACCCCTTCGACCAATGGGAGCTGGCCACCGGCAGCCCGCGGGAGATCAAGGCCGTTGCCGGGTTCTTCGGGCTGGATTATTACCCGCAGGGGAACCAGATCGTTCATTCATTGAGAACCGCCCTGATCGCCCCCGACGGCCGAATCGCCAAAACTTACTCCGGCAACGAATGGAAGCCGGCCGACGTGCTGCGCGACCTGGCCGCCCTGTTATCTCCGCGACCTCTGCCCTGAAAATGCCGCCTTGTACCGCTGGCGTCCCGCCGCAAGCATGTAGCGCCGACGTCCCGCCGGCAGGCCCATGTAGCGCTGGCGCCTGCCCCGGCTTGCCGTGGGTCCCGCTTGCCCGATTCGGGCCGGCAGGCCCCTGTACCGCTGGCGTCCCGCCGGCAGGCCCTAATGGCTTGCGGTCGCCGTATGGTACCGGCGAGCCCGAATTCGGGCGAGACGCCCAATCTCACTTAATCTTGGTTCTTCAGCCGCGTAGCGGCGACTGAACTTAGCCCAGCGTTTCAACGCTGG
>JAPKYU010000018.1 GCA_026394175.1 Acidobacteriota bacterium
CGCTACGTGGGCGAGCGGTTGAAGAAGAAGGTCGGCAAGACCGGCGCCGGGGGAGCGAAAGCATGATTGGACGCAACTCGAAGAACCAGGCGCGGCTGCGGGTGCATGAACGGATCCGCAAGACGTTGCGCGGCAGCAGCCAGCGGCCGCGGCTGAATGTGTTTCGTTCCCTCAAGCACATTTACGCGCAGGTGGTTGACGACGGCCAGGGGCGCACCCTGGTGGCCGCCAGCTCCGCCGAAAAAGGCCGGTTGGGCGGCGGCAACATCGCCGGCGCCAGGGAAGTCGGAAAGCTGGTGGCGGAGCGGGCGCTGGCCAAGGGCGTCACCCAGGTGGTGTTCGACCGCGGTGGGTACAAGTATCACGGGCGGGTGAAGGCGCTGGCCGACGCGGCCCGTGAGAGAGGCTTGAAGTTTTGAGTGCGGATTGCGGAATGGGAAGTTCAAGGGCCTGACGTTTCCGCTCCGCACTCCGCACTCGGCATTCCGCAATTGAGGGAGGTAATCGTTTGGTTACGGTGGTAAAGCGAATCGATCCGGCGGCGCTGACGCTCAAGGACCAGGTGGTGGCCATCAACCGTGTCACCAAGGTGGTCAAGGGCGGGAAGAACCTGAGTTTCAGCGCCCTCGTCGTGGTGGGTGATCCCGAGCAGAACATCGTCGGGTACGGTACCGGCAAGGCGCGGGAAGTGCCCGCGGCCATCCGGAAGGGCATCGAAGCGGCCAAGAAGAACCTGGTGAAAGTGAACACCAAGAAGATGACGATCCCGCACACGGTGCTCGGCCGGTTCGGCGCCGGCCAGGTGCTTCTCAAACCGGCTCCGGAAGGCACGGGGGTGATCGCCGGGGGGCCGGTGCGGGCGGTCATCCAGGCTGCCGGCATCCCTAACGTGCTCACCAAGTCCCTTGGCTCGGCCAACCCCCACAACGTGGTGAAGGCCACCATGGATGCGCTGATGCAATTGCGCGATCGAGAGGAAGTGGCCAAGGCGCGCGGCAAGACTGTCGAGGAGTTATGAATTAAGAGTGAAGAGTTAAGAGTCGATCGGCAGCGGTTCAACTCTTCACTCTTAACTCGCATCGAGCAAAGTAATATGGCTCAAGAGAAGGCAATTCGAATCCGGCAGATCAAGAGCGGCATTTGCTGTCCGGAAAAGCACAAGCGGGTGTTGCGGGGCCTGGGTTTCCGGCGGCTCAACCAGGTAGTGGAGCGGCCCGACACGCCGGCCACCCGCGGCATGGTTTTCAAGGTCAGGCATCTGGTCGAGGTGCTGGAGTAGGCGATGAATCTGAGTGAATTGCGTCCGCCCAAGGGGCAGGTGCACAAGCCGAAACGCGTGGGACGCGGCATGGGTTCGGGACTGGGGAAGACGGCCGGACGCGGCGAGAAAGGCCAGCGCTCGCGCACCGGCTTCAGCCAGAAGCGGGGTTTCGAGGGCGGTCAGATGCCGCTGCACCGGCGCCTGCCCAAGCGCGGGTTTACCAATCCGTTCAAGAAGAGATTTGCCGTCGTGAACGTGCAGACGCTGGCGCGCGTGGCAGACGCCGGCGCCATCACCCCGCAGTTGCTGCTGGAGCGCGGCGTGATTTCCAGCCTGCACCACGGCCTGCGTGTGCTGGGCCAGGGAGAGGTCACCCAGGCGCTGGTCGTACAGGCGCACCATTTCAGCGAAAGCGCCCGCAAGAAGATTGAAGCGGCTGGCGGGCGCGCGGAACTTATCGGAGATTGATTCATTGACGGTTGAGTCATTGACGATTGGAGGGATGGTGAAAACGCGGGTCCATCGCCGATGGAGCAGTGATTCAATGAGTCAGTTTTGCGTATGATTCAGTCGATTCGAAATATCTTCAGCATTCCGGATTTGCGCAGGCGTGTGCTGTTCACGCTGGCGCTGCTGGCCGTGTATCGCATCGGCGCGCACATCCCGACGCCGGGCGTCAATACCGCTCTTCTCGAACAGTTCTTTGAGAGCAACCGGGGCACCATCTTCGGCTTCCTGGATATTTTTACGGGCGGCAATTTCCGCCGCTTGACGATCTTCGCGCTGGGCATCATGCCCTACATCACGGCCTCGATCATTCTGCAGTTGCTGACGGTCGTCTGGCCGTACCTGGAGAGATTGCAGAAGGAAGGCGAACTCGGGCGGCGCAAGATCACGCAGTATACCCGCTACCTGACGGTTGCTCTCTCGGCGATTCAGTCGATCGGAATTGCCATGACGCTGCAGCGGCCCTCCACGGCCACCGGGCAGAGCTTCGTGGTCAACCCGGGCTTCGGCTTTGTCCTGATGACCATGCTCACGTTGACCACCGGCACCGCGTTCATCATGTGGCTGGGCGAACAGATCTCCGAGCGGGGCATCGGCAACGGCATGTCGCTGATCATTTTCGCCGGCATCGTGGTGGGCCTGCCCAACGCCTGCGTCGAGATTTACCAGAAACTGACGGTCACCAAGGACTGGAGCGTGCTCCAGGTCCTGGCCTTGCTGGTGGTGATGGCGGCGGTGGTGGCGTTTATCGTGCTGGTCGAGCGCGCCGAGCGGCGCATCCCGGTGCAATATGCCAAGCGGGTCATCGGGCGGCGGATCATGGGCGGGCAATCCACGCACTTGCCTTTGCGCGTGAACACCGGCGGTGTCATCCCGGTCATCTTCGCCAGCTCGATCCTGACTTTTCCGCAGACGCTGGGTTTGGCGTTTGGCTCGAAGACCCCCGACCAGCACTCGTTCCTGGGCGCGCTTCAGACGAGCTTCCAGAAGCTGTTTGAGGCCTTGCGCTGGGGCGAACCGCTGTACACCCTGCTTTACATCGTCGGCATCGTTTTCTTTGCCTACTTCTACGTGTCGATCATCTTCAATCCCTCCGAGGTGGCCGACAACATGCGGAAGTACGGCGGCTTCGTCCCAGGGATCCGACCGGGCAAGAACACGGCCGAGTACATCAACCGGATCCTGACCCACATCACCTTCGTCGGCGGCCTGTACCTGGCCGTGATTTCGGTGATTCCGGAGTGGATGATTTCCGGCATTCACCTGCATCACCTGCCGCTGGTCGGAAGCTGGGTGGATGAGCATTTCCCGCAGTGGATACTGCACGGGCTCAACGTGAACTTTTACTTTGGCGGGACATCGCTGCTGATCGTGGTCGGCGTGGCCATGGACACGGTGAACCAGATCGAGGCGCAATTGATCATGCGCCACTATGAGGGGTTCGCCCCGAAGAGCGGGCGCATCCGCGGGCGCCGCGGATAACAGTGCTGAGCGCTGAGTAATATCGGCCTGTTTGCTTTGCGCTGGGCACGGAAAAGAGAGAGCAAAAAGATGTCTGACGACAGCGGGACGACAAAGGGGCGCGCGATTGTGTTTCTCGGGCCGCCTGGGGCGGGCAAGGGCACCCAGGCCAAGGTGATCGCGGAGCGTCTGGGCGTGCCGCACCTGTCCACCGGGGACATGTTCCGCGACCACGTGGCCCGCGGGACCGAACTGGGGCGCCAGGCCCGCGCCATCATGGAGAAGGGCGGCCTGGTCCCCGACGAACTGGTGACGGCCATGGTGGCCTCGCGGATCCAGGCCGACGATTGCCGGGCGGACTACATCCTCGACGGCTTTCCGCGCACGGTGGCCCAGGCCAAGGCGCTGGACGATCTGATCGGCGGCCGATGGGAGGGCCCGGTTGTAATCGACCTGGCCGTCGAGTATAATAAATTGATTCAACGTCTTACCGGCCGTCGTTCGTGTCCTCAGTGCGGCGCGATCTATAACGTGCTGCTCAAACCTCCCGCGCGGGAAGGTGTCTGCGACATTGATGCCGCCACGCTGATTCAGCGCAAAGATGATGAGGAAACCGTGGTTCGCGAGCGGATGGTGGCCTATGACGCGCAGACCCGCCCGCTGCTGGAGTTTTACGGCGGGCGCCCATTGTTTTTTGAGGTGGACGGCGACCGGCCGCCCGAACAGATCACGAACACGCTGTGCCGCCTGCTGGTGAGAGCGGAGGGCCGGGCTGAATCATGATCATTTGCAAGTCGCCCGCGGAACTGCAAAAAATGCGGCGCAGCGGGCTGCTGGTTTACGGGATACTCGAGGAGTTGAAGCACATGATCCGGCCCGGAATTTCGACCGCGGAACTCGAGCGGCTGGCGGAGAAGAGAATTCGCGAGGCCGGCGCCCGGGCCGCGTTTAAGGGGTACTACGGGTATCCTTGTGTGCTTTGCACCTCGATCAATGACGAGATTGTGCACGGCATACCCTCGTCGGAGCGGCTGCTCCGGCAAGGCGACATCGTGAAGATCGATGTCGGCGTGGAACTGGAGGGCTATTACGGTGACGCGGCCACGACCGTGGCGGCCGGGGGCATCACGCCGCCGCTGGAGCGGCTGCTGCGGGTCACCCAGGAATCGCTGGCGCTGGCGATTGAACAGGCGCGGCTCGGCAACCGCCTCGGCGATGTCTGCTCGGCTATCCAGAGACACGTCGAGGCGCACGGATACTCTGTGGTGCGCGAATTCGTCGGGCATGGCATCGGACAGAAGATGCACGAGGACCCGCAGGTGCCCAATTACGGCACCCCCGGCCAGGGGCCGCGGCTGCGCGAGGGCATGGTGCTGGCCATCGAGCCGATGGTGAATGCCGGCAGCGCCGATGCCAAGGTGCTGGAAGACAAGTGGACGGCGGTGACCGCCGACGGTGGCTATTCGGCCCACTTCGAACATACGGTGGCGATCACACGCAACGGGCCCTGGGTGCTGACGCGCCCCTAGACATCGCTCGACGTTCCTCGTTGAACGTTGAACGTTGAACGAAACATGAGGGACGATCCCAAACGGGAGGTGGCGGCCACGGTGCTCGAGGAGTTGCCGCGCCTGCTGTTTCGCGTGGAGTTGGACGATCGCACACAGGTGTTGTGCCACCTGGGTGGCAGGATGCGCCGCAATTTCGTGCGCATCTTGGCGGGCGACCGGATGGTCGTCGAACTCTCGCCCCGCGACGCGACCCGCGGGCGGATCGTGTGCAAGGCAAGCTAAACGGCTAGGTCCTGGCGGCAGGACGGCGACGCTGCCGGGGGCGGATATCAGATTATGAAAGTTCGAGCTTCGGTACGGAAGCTGTGCGATAAATGCAAGATCATCCACCGGCACGGCGTGGTGCGCGTGATCTGCGAGAACCCGAAACACAAGCAGCGGCAAGGCTAGGTGTCACATACCGGGTGTCAGGTGTCAGGCTGGTCCTGGTGCCTGACACCTGAAACCTGACACCTGGCACCAGAGGGAATATGGCACGAATCGCTGGAGTAGACCTGCCCCGTGAAAAGCGGGTGCAGTACGGACTGACGTACATATACGGAATCGGCGTATCGCGGGCCGCTTCAATTGCGCACCGCGCCGGCGTCGATCCCGCCAAGAAGGTACGCGACCTGACCGAGGAAGAGGTGAACCGCCTCCGCCAGGTGATCGAGGAAGAAGGCGGCGTGGAAGGCGATCTGCGCAAAGAAGTCTCGATGAACGTCAAGCGTCTCATCGAGATCGGTTCCTACCGCGGTGTGCGGCATCGCCGCAACCTGCCGGTCCGGGGGCAGCGCACCCACACCAACGCCAGGACGCGCAAGGGACCGCGCCGGGGCACGATCGCCAACAAGAAGAAATCGGCGTCCAAGACCTAGTCCCCAGCCCGCGGGCGGCCACAGCGGCCGCTCTGACACAGGAGAACAGCATGGCCAAGGCGCCGGCGAAAACCGGTAAGAAGAAGCAATTCAAGAAAAAGGAAAAGAAGGTGGTCCACAGCGGCGTGGCGCACATTCAGGCTACCTTCAATAACACCCACGTCACCATCGCGGATGCTGCGGGGAACGTGATCGCGTGGTCCAGCGCGGGGTCGCTGGGCTTCCGGGGTTCGCGCAAAGGGACGCCGTTTGCGGCGCAGCAGGCGGCCATCAAGGCGGCTTCCATCGCCAAGGACCACGGCCTGCGCACCGTCGAGGTCCGGGTGAAGGGGCCGGGATCGGGCCGGGAATCGGCGATCCGGGCGTTCTCCACCGTGGGATTGCAGGTCACCAATATCAAGGACGTGACGCCAATTCCGCACAATGGCTGTCGGCCTCCGAAAAAGCGTCGCGTGTGAAGAAGCAGTGCGAAGTGACAAGTGACGAGTGACAAGAAGGAGCCGGCCACTCGTCACTGAGGTTGAAGGAGAATTACTTTGGCAAGACAACGAGGAGCCGTTTGCCGGTTGTGCCGCCGGGAAGGCATGAAGCTGTTCCTGAAGGCCACCAAGTGCTATACCGACAAATGCGCGATTGAGCGCCGCAACTACGCTCCCGGCCAGCACGGCAAGGATCGCCGCCCGAAGAAGGTGCAGGGCTACGGGTTGCAGTTGCGCGAGAAACAGAAGGTCCGCCGTATTTACGGTATCCTGGAGCGACAATTCCGCAACTACTTCGACAAGGCCGTCCTGATGAAGGGCGTCACCGGCGAGAACCTGCTGCAGTTGCTGGAGCGCCGTCTCGACAACGTCGTCTACCGCATGGGTCTGGGGGGATCGCGCGCGCAAGCCCGACAGGTGGTGTTACACGGCCACATGCAGGTGAGCGGCCGCAAGGTGAACATCCCCTCCTACCTGGTGAAAGTCGGCGAGGTGATCGAAGTGCGCGAGGGGCGCCGGGATGCCAAGAACATCGTGGAGGCCCGGGGGGCCGCCACTGCTCAGCAGACGCCCTCCTGGCTCGAAGTTGAGCGGGAGAGTTCTCGGGCCAAGGTGGTGTCTTTGCCCCGGCGCGAAGACACCAACCTGCCGATCCAGGAGCAGTTGATTGTCGAGCTGTATTCGAAATGACAGGGAATTCGACGCGGCGGGGAACTCTGCCGCCGCGGGAGGTTGAAGAAGAAATGCTGTGGAAAGGTTTTCAAAAGCCGAAGCGCCTGGCGTGCAACCTGGAGACATTGACCGACAAGTACGGGATGTTCACCGCGCAGCCCTTCGAGCGTGGATTCGGCACCACCATCGGAAATGCGTTGCGCCGGGTGCTGCTGAGTTCGATTGAAGGCGTGGCAGTCACGGCGGTGAAGATCGAGGGGGTGCTGCACGAGTTCAGCTCCATCCCGGGAGTGGTGGAAGATGCCACCGACATCATCCTGAACTTGAAGCAGATTCCGTTCCGGATGAGCGGGGAGGGGCCGCGCACGATTTCGCTCGGCGCCACGGCCCCCGGCGTGGTCACTTCGGCCATGATCCAGACCGGTCCGGAGTGCGAGGTGCTCGACAAGGACATTTACGTCGCCACCGTGAGCGAGGGGGGCAGGCTGAACATCGAGATGCGGCTCAAGCAGGGCCGCGGCTATGTCTCCGCCGACAAGAACTTCGACGAAGACCTCGGCATCGGCTACATTCCGGTCGATTCCGTGCACTCGCCCGTCCGCAAGGTGAACTACACCGTCGATGCCGCCCGGCTGGGCCAGATGACCGACTACGACAAGCTGACGCTGGAAGTGTGGACCAACGGGGCCATTCTTCCGCAGGACGCGGTGGGGCTGGCGGCCAAGCTCCTCAAGGACCACATGGCCATTTTCATCAACTTCGAGGAACTGCCCGAGACGGCCGAAATCGAGGTGGACCGCGGCGTCGAGCGCCTGAACGAGAACCTGAACCGCTCGGTCGAGGAACTGGAACTGTCGGTGCGTTCCTACAACTGCCTGAAGAACGCCCAGATCCAGACCATTGGCGAGCTGGTGCAGAAGACCGAGCAGGAGATGCTGAAGACCAAGAATTTCGGTCGCAAGTCGCTGAACGAAATCAAGGCCATCCTGTCCACCATGGGGCTGGGCCTGGGCATGCGCATCAACGAGCGGGGGCAGGCGGTCCCGGGGCCGCAAATGCCGGAAAGCTGATCCTCATGAGACACCGACGAGCCGATTGGAAACTGGGTAGGGACACCGCGCACCGCCAGGCGCTGCTCCGCAACCTGGTCACTTCCCTGCTGCTCGAGGAACGCATCACGACTACCGTCGAGAAGGCCAAGTTCATGCGTCCGTTCGCCGAACGCATGATCACCCTCGGCAAGCGCGCGGGCGAACCCAAGGATGTCCTTCATTACCGCCGCCAGGCAGCCGCGTTCTTGAAGGGCCCCGCGGCGGTCAAGAAGCTGTTCGATACCATCTCAGCCCGCTTCGGCAACCGGGACGGCGGCTACACTCGCATCACCCGCCTCGGTTATCGCCAGGGCGACGGCGCCGAGCTGGCCATGATTGAGCTGATCGGAAGCGAGATCAAGAAGCGCGAGAAAGACAAGAAGAAGAAAAAGGCCGAACAGCAGCCCCAGCCCGAAGCTGCCCCGCAATCCTGAGCCGCTTTTTCACTCCCCAGCCGCCAGGCCACTGGCTCTCGCTGCCGCGTAGCGGCATGTCGGCGGCCGCCACCGAGCGTTGTGGCTTTGTGGCTAAGCGCCAGGCTGAGTGGCGCCGGTCAGATCGGCCTGCTTGAACAACGCCGCCAGGTTCTCCTTGTACCAGGCCACCGTCTGCCGCAGCCCTTCCTCGAAGCCGGCGGTCGGCTCGTACCCCAGGTCGCGGCGCGCGGCGCTGATATCGGCCAGCGAATGCCGCACGTCGCCCGCTCGCGCGTCCTCGTGGTGCGGTTCGGGGCGGTTCCCGATGATGTTGCCCAGCGCTTCCAGCGTCCGGTTCAGCGTGATCCGCTGCCCCACGCCGATGTTGTAAACCTTGCCGGCCGCGTTGGGCGCCGCGCAGGCCAGCAGGTTGGCCTGTACGGCGTTGGCGACGAACGTGAAATCCCGCGACTGCTCGCCATCTCCAAAGACGACGGGCGGTTCATTTCGCAACAGTGCGCTGATGAAGCGCGAGAGCACGCCGGAATAAGGAGAAGTTGGGTCCTGACGCGGGCCGAAGATGTTGAAATAGCGCAGCGAAACGGTCTCCAGTTGGTAGACATCGGTGAAGACCCGGCCGTAATACTCGCCCACTAGTTTGCCCACGGCATACGGGGAGAGCGGATTGGGCGGCATGGTCTCCACTTTCGGCAGCGTGGGAGTATCGCCGTAGGCCGAGGAGGAGGCCGCGTACACCACCCGCCGTACCCCCGCTTGTTTGGCCGCCACCAGAAGCGCCAGCGTTCCATCGACGTTGGACCGGTGCGTCGTCAGCGGATCGGCAATGGACCTGGGTACAGAAGGGATCGCCGCCTGGTGGAGCACGTAGTGCACGCCCCTCAGTGCTTCCTCCAGCGACCGCGGATCCAGCAAGTCGCCTTCGATGAACTCGATCCGGCCGCGAACCTCGTCCAGGTTCTCCTTCTTGCCGGTCGAGAGATTATCGAGCACGCGGACTTGCTCGTTTCGCTGCAACAACTCGCGCACCAGCGCAGATCCGATGAAACCCGCGCCGCCGGTCACAAGATAAAGTGCCATGTCGTTAGCTTTGAAATTGAATCTCGAGGTTCCTGAACGGGCAAAGCGGCCTCTAAGCCGGATTCTGTACCCTTGCGGGTGGCGATCATTCTTCTAGCCCCGCCGTTGCCGGCGGGGTCCAGCGACCTACCCGAGAGTCGAACGGACCGGGCCAGCCCTCCTCTCCTATTTGGTCTTGCTCCGCGTGGGGTTTACCCTGCCGTCCCGGTCGCCCGGGACGCGGTGCGCTCTTACCGCACCTTTTCACCCTTGCCCCGGCGAGCCGGGGCGGTATGTTTTCTGTGGCACTTTCCGTGAACCCCGCTTTGAGCGAGGCCCCCTGGCCGTTAGCCAGCACGCTGCCCTGCGGAGTCCGGACTTTCCTCCCTCCGCCGCGCCCATCGGGCTTGCGCCCGAGAGGGAGCGGCGGACAGCGATCGCCCGGCCGCCTTGCCCAACCTCTATTATACCGCAGTCCCATATGCTCGCCATGGCGACCACCCGGAGCCCATGAGTGCGAAGGTCCTGTTGAGGCAATCGCTTGGCCATCGTCATGAGCCTTGCGGCCTGGCGCCGCAAAGCCCCGATAAACGCCAACCCATGAGCACGGTGGCGCTTCGCGGCGCGCGGAGGTATACTGCGCGACCATGGGAGGTGCCGCAATGCCGCGCATCTGCTGTCTGGCAATACTGTCACTTCTGTCTCTTAGCGCATGCGCAGATTTGAACGCTCCACTGCTGCTGCAATCGCCGACGATGAACCGAACACAGATTGTGTTCGTATATGCCGGCGACCTCTGGAAGGTGCCCCGCGAAGGCGGCGATGCCAGGCGCCTAACCACCGGAGCGGGAGTTGAGAGCAATCCTATCTTCTCACCCGATGGTACACAGATCGCCTTCACCGGCGAGTACGACGGGAACGTGGACGTGTTCGTGGTGCCGGCGGCCGGCGGCGTGCCCCGCCGCCTTACCTGGCATCCGGCCGCCGACCTGGTCTGCGGCTGGACGCCGGATGGAAAACGAATCGTGTTCAGTTCCTCGCGGACCAGCTACTCCCGCTTTTCCGAGCTGTTCAGCGTCAGCGCCGAGGGCGGGCCGGAAGACAAACTTCCTTTACCGATGGGCTATGAAGCGTCGTACTCGCCCGATGGCAGCCGTATCGCTTACGTCCCCCTGCCGCGGAGGTTTGCCGCCTGGAAGCGGTACCGGGGCGGCACCGCCACGCCCATCTGGATCGCCACCCTGTCGAATAGCCGCATCGAGAAAGTGCCGCGCGAAACATCAAACGACTTCGACCCCATGTGGGTGCGGGACACCGTGTACTTTTTGTCCGACCGCAACGGCCCGGTTACTCTGTTCAGTTACGACACGCGCACCCGCCAGGTCAGGCAGCTCATCGAGAACCGCGGCTTCGATCTGAAATCGGCGTCGGCCGGGCCGGACGCAATCGTGTACGAGCAGCTCGGCGGCCTGTTTCTTTGCGACCTGCGGTCGGGAAAGACCCGGCAGGTGGACATCCGTGTGGAAGGCGACATGCCCGAGGTGCGCGAGCGCCTGGTGAACGTCGGCAAACAGCTTCGCGGCGCGCGCATCTCGCCGGCCGGCGCGCGGGCCGTCTTCCAGGCGCGCGGCGAGATTCTAACCGTGCCGGCCGAGAAAGGCGACGTTCGCAACCTGACCAACACCCCAGGCGTCATGGAGCGGTCGCCGGCTTGGTCACCGGACGGCAAGACGATCGCTTACTTTTCCGACGAGTCGGGCGAGTATGAACTGCACCTGCGTGCGCAGAGCGGCATGGGCGAAGTGCAGAAGATCAAGCTCGGCGAGCCGGCCTTCTATTTCAGCCCGGTCTGGTCTCCCGACAGCACCAAGATCGCCTACATCGATAACCACCTCGGTTTGTGGTACATGGACATCAAGGAGAAAAAACCGGTGCGGGTGGACAAGGACCGGTACCTGGCCTCCGACTTCGGCCAGGTATGGTCGCCCGATAGCAAATGGCTCGCGTACTCCAAGCGCCTGCGCAATCACCTCGGCGCTATCCACCTTTACTCGCTCGACCGGCGCGAAAGCAGGCAAATAACCGACGGCATGAGTGATGCACGCCACGCGGTGTTCGACAAAGATGGCAAGTACCTTTACTTCACCGCCAGCACCGATGTCGGCCCGTCGCTGCAGCCCGACATTCAGAGCGTGGCGCGCACGGCCAGCCGCAGCATCTATCTGGCGGTGCTGGCAAAGGACCAGCCGTCGCCGTTTGCCCCGGAAAGCGATGAAGAAAAGCCTGTCGAGGAAAAGAAGGACGAAAAGGGCGCCGCCAAGCCGGCCGAGGCAGAGAAGGAAGCCGCGGCCAAAGATGCCAAGCCGCCCGAAAAACCGGTGGTGCGCATCGATTTCGAGAACATCGGCCAGCGCATCCTGGCTATGCCGATGCCGGCCCGCCAATACGTCGGCTTGCAGCCCGGCAAAGCGGGTGTGCTGCTCGCGCTGGAGGCCCCGCCAATCAGCTTCGGATCATCCGAGGGGCCTTCCGGCATGACGGTGCACCGCTACGACTTGAAGTTGCGGAAATCCGACATGGCTGTCGCCGGCGTCCGCAATTTCGAAGTCTGCCATAGCGGCGAGAAGATGCTGTACCGGCAAGGCGAACGCTGGGTGATTGCCACGCTGAGACCCATGTCGCCCGGCAGCGGGCCTTCGGCCGGTGCGCCCGCAGCCGGCGGCCCGCCTTCGGCCAGCGGCCCGCCCTCCCCGCCTTCCGGAGCGCCCGGCGGCGAAGCGCTGAAGACCGACGCCATCGAGGTGCGCGTCAACCCGCGTGCTGAATGGCGTCAGATGTACCACGAAGTCTGGCGCATACAGCGCGACTTTTTTTACGACCCGAAGTACCACGGGCTGGATCTAAAAGCCGCCGAGAAGAAGTACGAGGTATTCCTCGAGAATGTGGCCTCCCGGCAGGACCTTAACTACCTCGTGGCCGACATGATGGGTGAATTGACGGTCGGCCACCTGGGCGTGGGCGGCGGGGATACGCCGGAAGTCAAGCGCGTACAGACCGGGCTGCTGGGCGCCGATTACACCATCGAGAATGGCCGGTACCGATTCGCGCGGGTCTATAGCGGAGAGAACTGGAACCCGCAGTTGCGGGCGCCGCTTACACAGCCGGGCGTGAATATTGTGGCCGGGGAGTACCTGCTCGCCGTCAATGGCCGCGAGCTGCGCGCCGGCGACAACCTGCACAGCTTCTTTGAGGGTACAGCCGGAAAATCCGTGGTGCTGAAGGTGGCGCCGGACCCGGCCGGCGCGAAGGCCCGGGAAGTCACCGTCGTGCCGGTCAGCAGCGAAAGCGGCCTGCGAAACCTCGCCTGGATTGAGGACAACCGCCGCAAGGTGGACCAGATGACCAACGGCCGGGTGGCCTACGTGTACATGCCCGACACGGCGTTCGGCGGCCTCACCGCCTTCAACCGCTACTTCTACGCGCAAATCGGCAAGGAGGCGGTCATCATCGACGAGCGCTTCAACGGCGGTGGCATGCTGGCCACCGACGTGATCGAGCAACTGAAGCGCACGCTGATGAGCGCCGTTGCGACTCGCGATGGCGCCGACGAACTGCAGCCGCAGGGCGCCATCTTCGGGCCCAAGGTGATGCTGGTCAATGAATTCGCGGGCTCGGGCGGCGATGCCATGCCCTGGTATTTCCGCCGCGCCGGCGTCGGCAAGCTCATCGGGAAACGCACGTGGGGCGGACTTGTCGGCCGTGCCGGCGCGCCTGAATTGATGGATGGCGGATTTGTCACTTCTCCGAGTTCAGCCGTTTGGAACACCGCCACCAGCGAGTGGGAAGTCGAGAATATCGGTATAGCGCCGGACATCGAGGTGGAGTTCGATCCGGAAGCCGTGCGGAACGGCCATGATCCGCAGTTGGAAAAGGCGGTGGAGGTGGTATTGGAGGAAGTGAAGAAGAATCCGCCGCCCACGCTTCGCCGTCCGGCGTACCCGAACTATCACGGGACGACCGCCCGGTGACGGCCGTTGTGCCGCGGGCGTCTCGTCGGGTCGCCGCGGCGACTCGGCGGTAGGAGGGCGGTTGCGGGCGAGAAGCCGGCCGTACAACTACCTCCACAGCAGCGAGAGGAGAGAGCAATCATGCGAGTGATACTTGCCGCCATTCTGCTGGCCGGCGCCGCGTTTTGCCAGGATCCGCGCGGCGCGATTGTCGGGCGCGTCACCGACGCTTCAGGCGCCGTGATGCCGGAAGTGGAGGTGCGGGTGACCAACCGCGACACCGGCGTTTCCGCGCAGGCAAAAGCCAACTCCGCCGGCAACTTCAACATTCCCTACCTGCTGCCGGGGTTCTACACCGTCACCGCCGACATGGCCGGGTTCAAGCGCTTCGTGCGCGTGGGGATCGAAGTGCGCGTCTCGGAGACCACCGAGGTAAACCCGACAATGGAGATCGGCGCGGTGGGCGAGGTGGTGCAGGTGACCGCCGAGACGCCGCTGCTCACCACCACCGACGCCTCGCAGGGCACCATTGTGGAGGAGCGTTTGGTCATGGAGCTGCCTTTGCTGGGCGGCAACCCCGTGGAGTTCGCGCTGCTCGATCCGGCCATCATGAACGAAACCGACATGCGCGAGCGGCGGGCCAGCATGACCAACTCCAGCTCGCAATGGTCGTCGATGGGCGGCGGCGCCTACAAGAACGAATTCCAGATCGACGGCGTTTCCAACACCTTCGCCATGGGCAACGCCCAGGCGCGCGTGGCGTTTAACCCGCCGCCCTCCTCGATCGGCCAGTTCAAAATCATGACCAACCCATTCGACGCCTCGGTGGGCGCCACCATCGGCGCGGTGCTGAACGTGGCTACTAAGGGCGGCACGAATCAGTTCCGGGGCGAAGCGCACTACTACATGCGCAACGCCGCGTTCGACACCGCCACGTTCTTCGACAACAAGAACGGCACGAAGCGCCCCGTCTACCAGGATAACCGTTTTGGGCTTTCGCTGGGCGGCCCCTTGAACGTGCCGAAGCTCTACAAAGGGCACAGCCGCACATTCTGGTTCTACACCTGGGAGATGAACCCGTATACGGTGCCGCAGCAGTACACGAATACGGTGCCGACGGCGGCCGAGCGGGAAGGTGACTTTTCGGCGCTCAATGCCCTGGCCCCGGCCAGCAACCTGACCCGCTACCAGATCTACAACCCGTTTACAACGCGCGTTGCCGGTACCCGATTCCAGCGCGATCCGTTTCCGAACAACATCATCCCTAAGGCGCTGTTCGACAACGCCGGCTACAAGCTGGCAAACCTCTACCCGCTCCCCAATCAGTGGCCTAATGCGGACGGGGTGGACGACTATTACAACTCCGGGTCGAAATCCAAGGCGCTGGAGGAGTACTGGGTGCATCTGGCGCGCTTCGATCACGCGTTCAACGAGAATCATCGCGTGTTCCTGCGCGTTCACTACGATTTCTGGGAAGAGGTCAAGAACCGGGAGTTCGAAACACCCATCCAGGGCCTGGTATTGAGGCGCATCAACCGCGGCATCGCCCTGGACGACGTATATCTGCTTACGCCGAATCTAGTCCTCAACGTCCGCTACGGCATCACGCAGCAGGAGTTTCCCGAATACCGGATCTCGAAGGGGATCGACCTGGCTTCGGTGGGATTCAAGCCGGGCTTGACCAAACTGATCAACCCTAAAGTCGCCACGCTGCCGCGCGTCAACCCCGACATTTTTTCCGATTACTCGAAGTGGGAGACAGGCGACGGCACCAATACCGGCCTCACGCACAACACCAACTTCACGCTGAGCACGCAGCGCGGCATTCACGGCCTTCGATGGGGTGGCGATTTCCGGACCTACCGGGCCTTCGGGAACCGCTACCAGTATGAGACGGCGCCGGACCTGGTTTTCGCCAGGACCTACACGCTCGGCCCCTACAGCAACTCCGGCTCGTCGCCGATCGGCCAGGACCTGGCGTCGATGCTGCTCGGAATCGCCACCAGCGGGTCGATGGAACGCCCGGCGACGTTCGCCGTGCAGAACCTGTATCTCGGCGCCTTCATCCAGGACGATATCAGGTTGACCCACAAGCTGACCGTCAACCTGGGTATGCGCTATGAATGGGAATCGCCGCTGACCGAGCGTTTCGACCGGCTGGTAACCGGGTTCGCCTACGACACCCCCAGCCCCATCGAGGAGGCGGCACGGGCCGCCTATGCGAAAAGCCCCATGCCGGGACTGCCACTGGAAAACTTCCACGTGCGCGGCGGCATCCTGTTCCCGGGGCAAACAGCGGCCGGCCGGAGCCCGTTCCGCAGCGAGAAGAATAATTTCCTGCCCCGGGTGGGGCTGGCGTACCAACTGAGGCGGCAAACCACCATCCGCACCGGCTACGGTATCTACTACGGCAGCATCGGCGTGAACGCCACCGCCCCGCTCCAGTACGGCTTCGCGCAATCCACGCCCATTCAGCCCACCATGGACAACGGCCAAAGCTACGTGGCGTTTGTCTCCGACCCGTTCCCCAAGGGACTGCTGGAGCGGGCCGGCCGCAGCGGCGGTCTTCTCACCTACTTGAGCCAGGCGGTCAGTGTCCACGACCTCAACCGCAAGCAGCCCTACTCGCAGCGCTGGACGTTCGGCGTGCAGGAGTTGCTGCCCGGGCAGATCATGGTGGAAACGTCGTATGTCGGGAACCGGGGCACGCGCCTGGGCGTCAACCACCAGATCAATGGGACTCCGCGACAGTACCTGAGCACCTCCCCCGTCCGGGACGCCACCACCATCGCCTACCTGGGCGAGGTTTTTGCCAACCCGTTCTACGGCCTCGGACCGTTTTCCCTGCCGACCATCTCGCGCGCCAACCTGGTGAAGCCATATCCGCACTTCGGCAACATTACGGTGGAACAGCCGGTCGGTTACAACTGGTACCATTCGCTGCAAGTGCGCGCCGCCCGCCGCTGGACGCACGGCGTCAGCGCCAATGTCGGTTATGCGTTTTCGAAGATGATGGATGCGACCGGCTTCCTGAACGACACCGACCCCATGCCCTACGAAACGCTTTCCGGTTCCCACCGCCCGCACCGGTTGACCATGAGCGGCGTCTGGGAGATTCCGGTGGGCGGCGGCCGCTCGTTCTTTAACGGTATGCGGGGCCCCTTCGAGGGTATGTTCGGCGGCTGGCAACTGAGCGGCGTGGTCACCCGTCAGGCCGGCGGTCCGCTGGGCGACTGGGGCAACATCATTTTCAACGGCGACATCCATAACATCGCGTTGCCCAAGGACCAGCGGGACGTGGACCGCTGGTTAAACATCGACGCCGGTTTCAACAAGGTCTCCAACCAGGCGCTCGCGAGCAACATCCGCACCTTCCCCAGGCGCTTCGCCGGGGTGCAGGCCGACGGCCAGTCGAAGTGGGACATATCGGTTGCCAAGAGCTTCCGGCTGGGAGAGCGGAGGAACGTCCGGTTCCGCGCCCAGTGCTTTAACCTGATGAACCATCCGAACTTTGCGGCGCCGACCATCTCGGTGACTTCCAGTTCGTTCGGTAGAATCACGAGCACCGTCGGTATGCCGCGCACCATCCAGTTCGCGCTGAATCTGGCGTTTTGAGGGCGCGAATCCGCGGGTTTCGCAGATTCCGCAGATTTTGTTGATCTGCGCAGTTTGCGGATTGGCAGCATCATGATGGAACAGACGACTCGCAGAAGTTTCTTTCAAACCGTTGGCGGCGGCCTGGCGCTCGGCCTGACCGCGGCCAGCTATCGTGCCCTGGCGGGCGTGAGCCCCAACGAGCGTATCCAGGTCGGTTTTATAGGACTCGGCGCGATGGGTACCGGCCGGCTGAAGGGGTTTATGCAGCACCCGGACGTGCTCGCCGCAGCGGTCTGCGACGTGGACCGCGACCACTTGGATCGGGCCGTCGCCGCGGTCGAACAGAAGCAGGGACGCAAGCCGCAGGCGTTTCGCGATTTCAGGAAGCTGCTTGAGGACAAAGACCTGGACGCGGTCATGATCGCCACGCCGGACCACTGGCACGCGCTGCCCACCATCGCGGCCTGCAAGGCGGGCAAAGATGTGTTCGTCGAAAAGCCCCTCTGCTACTCGATCGGCGAAGGCCGCGCCATGATGAGAGCCGCGCTCGAGCACAAGCGCATCACGCAGCTCGGCACGCACATCCACAACGATTACCCGAACTACCGGCGCGTCGTGGAACTGGTCCAGTCGGGCATGCTGGGGAAAGTCAAACGCGTCTACTGCTGGATTACGTCCTCGGATAGAAGCCTCGGCAAGCCGGCCGACGCACCGCCTCCGGCCGAACTCGACTACGACTTCTGGCTGGGGCCGGCGCCCAAGCGGCCGTACAATCCCAACCGCTCGCATCGCTCATTCCGCTACTTTTGGGATTATTCGGGCGGTATCTTCATCGATTTCTGGTGCCACTACACCGACGTGGTCTACTGGGCGCTGGGACTGAAAGCGCCGAAGAGCGTGTCGGCGGCCGGTGGCCGGTTCTTCCAGGACGACAACGCCGAGACGCCCGACACTATCGAGGTGCTTTACGAGTATCCCGAGGTCATCCTGACCTGGACCGTGCATCCGCGCGGCCGCCCGGGCTTCGGCCACATGGACGCGGGTGTGATCTTCGAGGGCAGCGAAGCGACCCTGGCCACCACCTACACCAGGCACGAGCTGTACGTGAAGGGAAAGAAGGTCGAAGACTTCAAGCGGCCGGAGCCGACCATCCCCGACTCACCCGGGCATATCCGCGAGTTTCTCGATTCGATCAAGTCCCGGAAGCGGACCACCTGTGACATCGAGTACGCGTACACGCTGACCAAGGGTGGCCTTCTCGGCAACCTGGCTTATCGGACCGGCGAGCGGCTCTACTGGGACGACCAGCGCCAGCGCATTGCCGGCCACTCACAAGCCAACAAGATGGTGACGCGACACTACCGCAAACCGTGGCGCCTCGCGTAGCCAGCCGACATGCCGGGGCGCACACGTGGACTCGCGCCCGCGGAGCTTGAAACACGTGCCGGAAAGTGTGGCGCGCCACACAGGCAATAGGCAGGCAACAGCGCTCGGAATGCGGCATTCTCCGAATGCGGCCGCGCCTGCCGCCGTCGGCAAGAGGGAAATCATGAAGCGTTATGTTCTGCTGATGTTGGGACCGGTCTCGTTGGCTGTATTGATTGCCGCCGGTCCGTCGCGTTTGCGGCTTGACAGCCGTGTGGGCGAATTGGGAAGCGGGCGCGTGCTGGTTCCTACCGGCCAGTTGCTGGTGCCTGGCAGTGCGGTGGTCACCATCGCCATTCCCGGTCGGCCCGTCGATATGGCGCTCAGCCCCGACGGCAAGCTGCTGGCCGTATTGCACGATCACGGCGTCGACCTGGTGGACATTCCCGGCCGCCGCGTGATTCGCCGCGTGGCCACCGGTCCCACGTCGTACATGGGTGTGGTCTTCACGGCAGATGGTCAGTTCATCTACACCTGCGAGTTGGCCAAGACCGGCGCCGCCCAGTTGGTGAAGATACCCACGCGAAAGGAGGCGCCCCCCGGCCGGCTGGCGCTGCCCGACGGCTCGGTTCCCGCCGGCCTCGCGCTGGCGCGCGACTCAGGGCTGGCTTACGTCTGCCTGACCCGCCGCAACACGGTCGCCGTCGTCAACCTCGAATCGGGCGCGGTAGTGAAGGAAATCGCCGCCGGGGTCGCGCCGGTGTCGATTGTTCTCAACGGGAGCAAGGCTTACGTGGCGAACTGGGGCGGCGAACGTCCGGGCCCGGCTGACCCGAGCGCGTTGTCCAGCAACACGCCCACACGAGTGGACCCCGACACCGGCATCGCCAACTCGGGCGCCGTCTCCGTGGTTGATCTGGACAAGCAAGAAACAATGGCGTCGATCGCAGTCGGCCTGCACCCCGCCGGCATGGCATTGAGCGCCGACGGAAAGTTGTTGGCGGTGGCGAACGCGAACTCGGATTCCGTCAGCCTGATCGAGACCGCGTCGGATTCGGTGCGCCAGACCATACAGTTGGCGCCGTTGCCACAGGGGCGCTTCGGCAGCAGCCCCACGGCGGTGGCTTTCGACGCGGACGGGCGGCTGTTCATTGCCTGTGGCACGAATAACGCGGTCGGGGTCGCGGCCCGCCAAGACTCGGCCTATCGCGTTCAGGGCTGGCTCCCTACTGGCTGGTACCCGGCGGCCCTGCGCGTGGCGGCCGACGGCGCCCTCTGGGTGGCGAACATCAAGGGAACGGGGTCGCGCGGTCGGAAAGGCGACGCTCCGTATAGCGTGTACAACTATCTCGGCTCCGTCCAGCAGATGCGCATCCCGGCGGCGCGCGAACTGGAGCGCATGAGCCAGGAAGCCGCCGAGGCCAACTCGCCGTTCGGACCGCCTCCGGCCACCCCGGTCGCCGACCTGGGCCGGCTCGGCATCCAGCACGTGTTCTTCATCATCAAGGAAAACCGCACCTACGACCAGATCTTGGGCGACCTGGGACGCGGCGACGGCGATCCTTCGCTCGCCATTTACGGCAGAGAAATCACGCCGAACCACCGCGCGCTGGCCCTGCGCTACGTCGTGCTTGACAATTTCTACGCCAGCGGCGCGGTGAGCGGCGACGGCCACCAGTGGCTCACACAGGCCTTCGTGGTGGATTACCTGGAGCGCGCCTTTGCCGCCTGGCCTCGCAGCTATCCGTATGCCGGCGGCGACCCGCTGGCCTATGCCGCCTCCGGCTTCCTCTGGGACAACGCGGCCCGGCACGGCAAGACCGTGCGCGTGTACGGCGAATACGCCGATCCGCGCTTTAAGCCGCCGAAGCACTCCTGGACCGATTTCTTCCGCGACCTGGAGAACGACCCGCCGCAACTAAAAGTGGAAGCGCGCAGCGAGGTGACGCCACTGAACCGCTTTCTCGATGCCGGCTATCCGGCGTTTCACATGGGAATACCGGACCAGTGGCGGCTGCGCGAATTCCTGCGCGAGTTTCGTGAATACGAGCGGACAGAAGATCTGCCGAACCTGGTCATTATCATGCTGCCCGCCGACCACACCGCAGGCACGCGCCCCGGCTCCCCAACGCCGCGGGCCATGGTGGCGGACAACGACCTGGCGCTCGGCAAGATGGTCGAGGCCATCTCTCGCAGCCGCTTCTGGCCCCGCTCCGTCATCGCCATGACCGAGGACGACGCGCAGAACGGCGCCGACCACGTGGACGGCCACCGTACCATCGCTTTGTTCGCAGGACCGCACGTACGCCGTGGTGGGGCGGTCATTTCAACCGCATTCAATCACATCAACCTGGTTCGCACGGTGGAAGAGATCCTGGGGCTGCCGCCGATGAACAAGTTCGACGCGGCGGCACACCCCATGCGGGCCGTTTTCACCGAAACGCCCAATCCGGAGTCTTACAAGGCCTTGCCGAACAATATCCGGTTGGACGAGATGAACCCGCCGCTCAAGGCGCTGCGCGGACCGGCGCTGGAGGCCGCGCGCGACAGCCTGGCTATGAACTTCACGGAGCCGGACGACGTCCCCGAGGACCGCCTGAACCGCATTCAGTGGCACACGGCGCGCGGTTGGGACGCCCCGTTCCCCGGCGTTCGCCACCGCAGCCAGTAATCTCAATTGCGGATTTCGGATTGCGGATTGCGGATTGCAGGCACTGCCCCAATCCCCAATCCTTTCACGCGCCCAGGTCCCAGCGGCGGAAATACAGCGCCTGGCGCACGATGGGCAGGGTGCGCCTCTCCAGATCGCGCATCTGCGCTTCGCTCAACGGTGTGAAGCTCGAGGCAAAGCGCGCGTTCTCTTCGATCTGGGCCACGTTGTCCACGCCGATGATAGTGGTGCTGACCGGGAGCGAGAGGTTGTAGGCGAGCGCTTCCTGGATGGTCAAGGTGCCCGGCTTGGCAGTGCGCATGCGTTCCTGCTGCTGGTCCGGCGGAGGCGGCGTCCAACTCGACAGCACCCGGCCGCGCGTGGCTACCTTCATCCCGATGATGCCCATCTTCATCTCCTGGGCCGACGGCAGCAGGTGCTCGATGAAACTCAGGTAATGCCGGTCGGCGGCGTTGACAGCCATCAGAATGGTGTCGAAAGGGAAACGCTTGATGGCTTCGACCAGAACGTTGGGCTCATAGTGGCCTGTCACGCCGAGGAAGTTCGTCATCCTCTGCTCACGGGCCTGCTGGAGGGCGCGCATGGCGCCGTCTTTGGCGAAGATCTGCTCGAGTTGCTCGCGGGTCTGCAGGTTGTGAATCTGCCAGAGATCCAGGTGGTCGGTGTTGAGGTTGGCAAGCGTTCGCTCCAGCAGGCGCATGGAGCCGTCGTAGGAGCGGTCGGCCGTCTTGCTGGTGATGAACGCCTCTTTGCGGCGGGTCTTGATCACCCGGCCGATGTGCTTCTCGCTGGTTCCGTTTCCGTAGCCGGCGGCCGAGTCGATGTAGTTAACGCCCAGATCGATAGCCCGGTTGATGATGGCCTCCGATTCCGTCTCCTTGCCGGGAATCTCCAGCGTGGCCTGCCCGCCCAGGCTGAGGATGCCGACACGGTAGCCGGTGCGGCCGAGGTTGCGGGTGGGCATGGCAGCGAACGTCCGCGGATTGAACGGCAGGGCATGCTTGCCGGCGGGCCTTGCGGTCGCCTTGCGCGCCTCCTGCCCCGCGGCTGCCGCTCCGCTGACCGCCGCCGCGATCCCCGCGCCGATAAAGCTCCGCCGGTCGATCCCGTCCTCCCGGCAAATCGTATTCTCTTTCTTCTCGCCCATGCTCAACCTCCGTTGTTTGATGCCCGTCGATTGTACCGTCTTTGTGCCCCAGGATACAGCATGCGCTAGCGTCGCGCGTTGAGGTAATCCACCCAGTCGTAGTACAGGTCCGGGTAGGCCCTGCCCTCGCGCCAACTTCTGAGGACCTGCGAATCCCGCCAGTCCCACAGCCGCTCCGGGTGAGCATCCACGCTGGCAGGCCGGTTGTCCCATTGCCAGGTGTAGCAGAAAGCGCCGACGAACTGAACCCAGAGCGAGAAGACGACTGCGGCAATGAAAAAACCGAGGGCGCCGCGGGAACGACGGATGTGCGGCCACAGGCCGGCGAGAAACAGCGCACAGAAAGGAAGCACGTCAGCCAGGTAGCGCGGGCCGAAGCAGTACCCGCCCCACCAGCGGTCGTAACAGGCATACAGCAGGACAAGGGCGGCAACACCCGGGATGAGGTAGCGTACCCAATCCCAGCGGTTTTCCCTCCACAGCCGAACCGCGCCCCAAATCGCAAAAACGGTCCACGGGCTGTAAACCAGCAGGCCGCGGTTCGGACTGATGAGCAGGCCTGGCAGGGCCAGCGGGTTGGGGTTCCCAAACCCGCCCCAGGCCCCGGAAGCCAGCTTCGCCGCCGACCACGCGCCCAGAATCCCGCCGAAAAAATACAGATTGTAGGCCAGAACCAAACCGCCGACTGTCAGCAGCGGGACGAAGAACGCGGCCAGCCGGTTGCGATGTCGCTGGAAGACGTAAGCGATGACGAACACCGCCACCAGGAGGTTGGTCGGCTTGTTCGCCGCCGCCACGGCCAGCGCCAGGCCGGCGCAGAAAGCGGAGAAACCGCCGGCCTCCCGCCGGCCGGGGGCGCTGCATCGCAGCAGGGCCCAAATCAAAAACGCGAAGCTGAGTTGCGTCAAAGCGTGCAGCCAGAGCGCCTGGCTGGAAGTGGACCAGGTGTTGGCCGCCAGCGCATACACCAGCGTCACCAGCAGAGCCGCTCCGGGGGTTGTGATACGCAATAGCGCCAAATACAAAACGGCGGCGGAAAGAGCTGCCAGCAATGACGCGCTCAGCTTTTCCATGGTGCGGGCGATCAGCCTGGCAGCCTCCTGGCGCGCCGCTGCCGGCTGGCTTCGCAGCCACCACGCCGGCGCGATGTACAGCGGCGAAACGAGCACCGGCGTGACGATGGGATAGCTCGACATCCAGTGACCGCGTGCGGCCGTGAGGAAGTGCCCGCCATCCTCGTAGGCGCCGCGTAAATAGGGCTTCACCCAATCGTCGAGATACAGGGTGCGGTCGCACACCAGGCTGAAGGGGAGGAACCGGGCGGGCAGCGTGTCTCCGCTGGGACCAAGCCGGAAATTCGCATTGTAGATGACCAGCAGCAGCAGGCAAAGCAGCGTGGCCGTGGACGCGGCGCCGGGCGCCCGCGCCGGCCGGCCTGCCATTGCGCTTTCTTCGATCATCGCCAACATCCGCGGCCGTAGCGGCGACCCCGATTGGCGGGGTCGCCATTTCCATCACTTGTCGGCGGAGATGGCGGTCTGAAGACCGCCGCTACAGGTTTCCAGTGGCTCCTTATCGCAGAACATTGAATGAGCCCTGGCGGTAACCTTCCAGGTCCAGGGTTACGAAGCGGAAGCCAAGCGCTTTGAAAATGCGGGTGAACTCCGCGGCCATCTCGAGGGTCAGGGCGCGCGCCAATTCATCCTGGGCGATTTCAATGCGCGCCATCTCCCCGTGATGGCGAACCCGGCACTGGCGGAAGCCCAGGCGCCGCAGCGCTTCCTCGCCCCCCTCCACCTGGCGCAGGTTTTCGGGCGTCACTGCCGTTCCGTACGGAATGCGCGAGGAAAGGCAGGCGGACGCCGGCCGCTCCCAGGTGGGCAGGCCGGCGCGCCGCGACAGCTCCCGAATGTCGTTCTTCCCCAGGCCCGCGTCCAGCAGCGGCGAAACCACCCGGTGCT
>JAPKYU010000285.1 GCA_026394175.1 Acidobacteriota bacterium
CCGACGTTCACCACCACCGGAACGGCGGTGCCCGAAGGCGCATTCGCCGGAACCTGCGCGTTCACCTGGTAAAGCCCGACGAAACCGGGAGCGAGACCCGAATAGCTGACTACGGCCGGCACTCCGCCAATGGTCACAACGGGGGTGGTGACGGTCATCGAGAGCGGCGCCCCCTGGGCGGCCGCGCCGCTGGCCGGCTGGTTGGCCACGGGGCCCAGCCCGGTGCAGAAGATCGAGATGTACTCGCCGCGCTGCGCCGGGCGCGCGCCGGGGAGGCTTCCTGCCGCCGCAGCGACCGTGCCGGTGTTGGCCATCAGGATCGCTCCCTGCCCGCTTCCCTGCTGGTTGATCGAGAAAATGCCCGGGGTGGCGGGCGCCAGCGTCCCTCTCCAGGCCGCGCCGGTAAAGCCGTTGACGGTCACCGTGACCGAGACCTGCGTCTGGCCCGCCACCTCCCAAGGTATCTGGAGATTGATCTGGGCCGGCGAGACGTAGAAGAGGGGCGCGGCAATGTCGTTCAACCGTACGGTCACGCCGGCCAGCGTCGTCGGCAGCGGCACAGATTGCGCGGAGGCAGACGCCGGCGCCAGGTTGGCGCCGAAAATCGAGCTGATCAGCGCGGGCGATATTGGCCCTTGCGGCACGAAGCTGGCGCCGTTCACGGCCGCGCTCACCTGCGCCGCCCCGCTGAGCACTCCCACCGGGACTGTCGTTGGGGTTATCACCAGGTAGGTATCGGCGTATCCGGCCGGGTAGCCGGATATAGCCTGCAGATCGTAATTGCTGTTGAAGACGAAGCGGCTGCCATCGCGGCTCACCGAGATCTTGGGCTGATAATTGTAACGGTCCAGCGGGCGGCTGCGGTGGTGCGCCAGGCGCCGCACTTCCGAACCGTCCAGCTTGATCTGCAGCAACTCATTGGTGTAGGGCACCCAGGCCGGGCTCGAGGGATCCGGGTCGGAGGGCGCGTAGGTGGAGACGAAGGCCCAGACGCTGTCGGCCGCCGAGATGTGCACCGCCAGGTTCCAGTCCAGCGTCAACAGGCAGGTCCGCTGCCCATCCGACAGCCGGATCTTCACGATCGCGTTCCCGCCGCAGGTTATCCTTGGGGAGGCGGCATTTGTCCAGATGAGCACCGGATCGCCGTTCAGGTCTTGGGACATGTGCATGTGCCCTTCGGCGTCGGTCAACTGCCGGACGAAGTTCATGTTGTTGTCGAAAAGCTCGATGCCGTTGTAGCGGGCCGTCCCGTTCTGCGTCCAGGAAATAGTGACGTAATTGTTGGAGGCAATGTAGACGCTGTCGAAGTTGTGGCCGGCGGTGTCGAACACCGGGCTAACGCTGTCGGTGCTGATGTCGTAGATGAACACGTAACGCCCGTTGCCCACCAGCACCAGGTGATCGCCGTCGTGGGAAATGTCCATCTCGCCCGCGCCGTCGATGGTGGAATACTCGGTGAAGGTGTGAATCGCCCACCCGGTACGCTTCGCGACGTCGTAGAACTTCAGTTGGTTCCCGGCGTGATAGAAGAGGACGTTCGGATCCAGGCGCGACCAGCGCGGCTCGCTGGAGGCGTTAATCTCCCCCGGAAGCGCGTTCAGAAAATGCCCCTGGCCGTCGAACAACCCAAAGTAACTCTCGAAAATCAGGATAAGCCGGGAGTTGTCCGCGTTGAACGGCGAGGCGGTCGAGTACTCAGGCTGAATCCACGACAGGTTCCCGCGGCCAAAGGCGTTCGGGGTGGCCCGCGCGTTCGTGACTCGCTCGATTGTTGTGCCGAAAACCGGGTCCACGTAGCTGGCCCCGGCGGCCGGCGGCTGAAATGAATTGTAGTTTGGCGGAACCGCTACGCTGTTGTTCGCTACGCTCCCAAGACCCGCAATCGCCCACAAAAAACAACAAAAGCCGGCACACATTCCCGGCCGCGCAAGTGAGTGCATCTATGAACCTCAGGCCGACCGGAACCGGCGCGGGCCGGAACCCGCCCGTTTCCGACTTGAACTCTTCCGGGGCCGCATGCCCCGTTGGGCTTGGCGTCCCTGGTTGATTCTCGCTGCGCCCAGGCGCTAAACCAGAACCACGTATAATTGACGCGGCAGCCGCGCAAAACGGCTCAATCTAGTGGCCGGCGGACGGTGACGGCCGTGCCGGGGCGCAACTCGTCGCTGGCGCGGCGGACCACCGGGTCGCCCGCCCGCAATTCCCCAAACACTTCCACCAGGTCGCCGGAGGGAGCGCCGCGGCGCACGTTCACCCACTCGGCCTTCCCGTCGCGAACGCGAATGACAAACACGCGCTCCGTCGTGGTCACAATCGCCGAAGGTGGCACGAACAGCGACGGCTTGGCCCGCCGCACCGGCCACGAGACTTCGGGGAACATGCCCGGCGCCAGCCGCCCCGCTGCGTTGTTCACGTCCAGTTCCACCGGCATGGTGCGGGTCTTTTGATCCAGCGAGTGGGACACGCGCTGGATCAGGCCTTCAAATGTCTCCCCGGGGAATGCCGGGACGGTGAATTTGACGCGGCTGGCCGGCACGATGCCGCCCACGTCCACTTCCGGCACGGCGACGGTGAGCCGCAGCCGCGCCAACTGCTCGATCCTGACCAGCGGCGCGGCGGCAGTGGGCGACACCAGGCTGCCCGGGTGGGCATTGCGTTCCGTCACCACGCCATCGAAGGGGGCGGCGATCTGCAGATAACTTTCGATCTCGCGCACGGAGCGCACCGCGGCCTCGGCGGCGCGCTCGCTGTTCTCGATCGCCTGGACATGAGCCCGGTCCGACTCGACGGTTTTCTGCGCCACATCGACGTCGTTGCCAGCCACCACGCCGGGGGTGGCCGAAGCGGCCTTCAAGCGTTTGAAGGTGCCCTCGTCGGAGACCAGCTTGGCCTGGGCCTCGGCGCGCTGCGCGGCGATGGCCCGCACGCGCGCTTCGGCCTCGGCGCGCTGCGACACCAGTTCGGGCGCACTCAGCCGGGCCAGCGGCTCGCCGCGCTTGACTCGCGACCCGCGGTCCACGCCGATCCATTCCACAAAGCCCGTCACCTTGGGATACACCGCCACCGCTTGATAGGGGGTCAGCTCGCCCGGCAGGCGGATGGTGCGGTCCAGTTTCTGCTGAACCACACTGACCACTTCCACGACCGGGGCCGCCTGCGAAACAGCGGCGCTCGCCGCCGCCGTGCTGGGCGCCGGACGTGTGCAGCCAGCAGAAAAAACGATGCTAACCACCAAAACACAAAGGCACAAAGACTTGGTGCCTTTGTGCCTTGGTGGTTCAATACCACGCGTCATTGGGGATCTCCTTCGAAATAGCGGCTGTCCGGGTCGCTGGGGTCAAGCGAGGCGGAGCGATAGCGGCGCTGCTGTACCAGCGAGAAAACCGAGGGGAGCACCACCAGCGTGGCCAGGGTGGCGGCCAGCAACCCGCCGATCACCGCCCGACCCAGCGGGGCGGTCTGCTCGGCGCCGAGCGCCAGCGGCATCATGCCGGCCATCATCGCCACGCTGGTCATCAGGATGGGCCGCAGCCGGCTCTGCGCGCCGTAGACCGCCGCCTCCACGGCCGCGCCACCCTCCTTGCGCCGCGCCTCGGCAAAGGTGACCAGCAGAATCGCGTTGGCCACCGCCACGCCGATGGCCATGATCGCGCCCATGAACGACTGTACGTTCAACGTGGTCCCGGTGACCAGCAGCGCCACGATGACTCCGCCGATCACCGCCGGGACAGTCGAAATCACGGCAAAGGCCAGCCGCAAGGACTGAAAATTCGCGGCCAGCAGCAGGAAGATGATGGCAATGGCGAGCAGCAAGCCGAGCCGCAAGCCATCCAGCATCTGGCGCAAGGGCGCCACCTGGCCGCGCACCGCCACGCTGACCGCCCGCGGCGGGCTGCCCGCGTTGCGCACCGCACGCTCGACGCGGTCGGCGGCCTCGCCCAGGTGGGCGCCGGCCACGTTCGCCGTGATCGTCACCATGCGCTGCATGTTGTAGCGGTCGTACTCGCCCGGCATCGTGCCGTAGGAAACGCGGGCCAGGTCGCGGACGGTCACCGGCCTTGTGCCTTCGGCGCGCACCGGAATGTTCTGCACGTCCTCGATCGAGTTGATCTCGGCCTGCGGCACCTCGATCTGCACCTGGTAGGCCGTACCGGAACTCGGATCGCGCCAGAAAACGGGCTGCGTGAAGCGGCTGGACGAAGTCGCCGCCACCAACGAGCGGCTCACCTGCTCAATGGTCAGGCCAAGCTGGCCGGCGCGTTCGCGGTCAATGTTCACCTCCACGGTCGGATAGTCCAGCGGCTGGCCGTACTGCAGATCGCGCAGGATCGGCGCGGTTTTCAGTTCCGCCATCAACTTCTCGGCAAACTGGCGGTCGGCGGCCAGGTTCGGCCCGCTGACCGCTACTTCGACGGGCGTGGGAGATCCGAAGCTCATCACCTGGCTGACGATATCTCCGGCCTCGAAGGAGAAAGCCGCGCCGGGCACGAGCGGCGGCAGCTTCTTCCGCAACCGCTCTTTCAATCCCTGCACATCAAGCTGCGGGGTCTTCTTCAGCGCCACGAGCAGCACGCCTTCGTGCGGCCCGCCCGTCCAGAGATGAATGCTGTTCACCGGATAGGTGGAGGGCTGGGTGCCGACGAAACCGAGCGAGATGTCGACGTTTCCCTCGCCGGCCTCCTCCCGGATGGCGTCGAGTATCTTGAGCGCGGCCAGCTCGGTCCGCTCCACCCGAGTGCCGATCGGCGCGCGGAAACGCAACTGGAACTGGCCGGTATCGACGGTGGGAAACATCTCCACGCCGAGGGCGCGCCCTCCGGCGTATATCACCAGCGCGGCGACGGCCAGGTAGCCGGCCACCAGCGGCCACCGGAACCGCAGGAGCATTTCGAGCGCCGAGGCGTATCGCGCGCGCATCCGGTCGAAAGGCGTCTGCCGCTCGGCATCCGCATGGACCTCCTTCAGAATCCAGGTAGACAGGATGGGAACCAGGGTGCTGGCCAGGAAATAGGAACCAACCATGGAAAAGCCGACCGCCAGCGACAAGGGCACAAACAACGCCCGGCTCACACCAGCCATGAAAAAGGAGGGCAGGAAGACGGCCAGGATGCTCAACATGGCGAGCAGCCGCGGCCCCGCCACCTCGGTGCTGGCTTCCAGAACGGCGCGGGCCCGCGATTTGCCTCGCGCTAGGTGGGTGTGGATGTTCTCGATGGTGACGGTGGCCTCGTCCACCAGAATGCCGACGGCCAGCGCCAGCCCGCCCAGCGTCATGATGTTGAGGGTGTGGCCGGCAATCCACAAGGCGATCAGCGAGGACAGCAGCGCCAGCGGTATGGTTGTCACCACGATCAGCGCGCTTCTCCAGTTCCGCAGGAACAGCAGGACCGCCACGCCCGTCAGCAAGGCCCCGAGCAGACCCTCCGCGATCACGCTGTGGATGGCATTGAGCACGTAGCGCGACTGGTCGAATTCGAAACGGATCTTGATGTCGTCCGGGATCATGGCCTGCATGCGCGGCAGGTTCGACTTCACCTGGTTGACCACCGCCAGGGTGGAAGCGTCGGCGCGCTTGGTCACCGGAATGTAGACGGCGCGTTTGCCGTTGACCAGGGCATAGCCGGTGAGGATGTCCATCCCGTTCTCCACCGTGCCCAGGTCGCGCAACAGCACGGCCGGGCCGGCGCCCGTCCGGATAGGGATGTTCCGCAGTTCCTGGATGTCGTTGACCACGGCGTTGACCGGCGCCATCCGCGCCAGGTCGCCGGTTCGAACCGTGCCGGCGGGCATGATGGTGTTGCCGGCGGCCACCGCCTTCACCACGTCCTCGGGCGACAGCCCGTAGGCCCGCAAGCGCTCCGGCTGCACGCGAATCACCACGGTACGCTGGTTTCCGCCGAAGGGGGGCGGGGCGGAAACGCCCGGCAGGGTCGAGAACACCGGCCGCACCCGGAACAGCGCCAGGTCCGAGATTTCGCCCAGTGACCGTGTCTCGCTGGAGAACACCAGTTGCCCGACCGCCACGCTGCCCACGTCGAAACGCATGACGAACGGCGGAACAGTTCCCGGCGGCATGAAGGCCCGCGAGCGGTTCACATAGGAAACGGTCTGCGCCAGCGCCTGCGACATGTCGGTGCCGGGATGGAAGAAGAGCTTGACCAGGGCCACGCCCTGTATCGACTTCGACTCCACGTGTTCGATGCCGGCGATGTAGAGGAAGTGATACTCGTAGTAGGAGACGACGTACCCCTCCATCTGCGCCGGATCCATGCCGCCGTAGGGCTGGGCCACGTAAATCACCGGCAGGCCAAAATTCGGAAAGATATCCACCGCCATCCGGTTTATGGCCAGGTACGAGCCAAGCACCAGGGCGACGACGACAACCAGAATCGTAATGGGGCGCCGCAGAGCGCCGCGAACCAGCCACATGATTGACCCCTAGTGACAAGTGACGAGTGACCAGTGACAAGTAATGGGTCGCCGGCTGCCCTGCGCTTGTCACTCGTCACTTGTCACTCGTCACGGTACTGCGCGCGCCTGCTTCAAAAAGGGTTCCAAATCGCCGCCGGCCACGGCGGCGGCCAGCAGCGCACGCCAGACACCCAGGCGCGCCAGGGCGTCTTCCACTTCGGCCTGCGCCAGCAGGCGCTGCGCCTCGGCGACTTCAACGACGGTGGCCAGGCCCGCTTCATAGCGGGCGCGCGCCTGCCGCTCGGTGGTGAGTGCCGCTTCCAGTTGCAGCGGGGTATTGCCGGTGATGCGGCGGGCGCCGTCGACCAGCGCGCGCGCTTTCTGGGCCTGGGCGGTCAGGTTTTGGAGCAACTGATCGTAGCGCGCCGATTCCGCCTGCTCGCGGAAGGTTTCGACTTTCTTGCGGGCGCGCAACGAGGCGTAGTCGAAAATCGGAAACGTGACGGTGATGCCGGCCGCCCAGTTCGGCGTATCCGGCGCCAAGCCGTTCAGCCCGCCCAGGGTCCGACCGTCGGTTTTCGCGCCGGTCCCGCGGCCAAAAATCGCCGACTGAAAATTGAACCGGGGAAAGAACGACCGGGCCAGCACCTGCTCGCGGGCCCGTGCCAGATCGACGGCCAGTGTCTGAAGCCGCACCAGCGGATGCAGAGCGAACTGGGGCGCGGCCGGGGCCTGCTCCGGTAGGCGCAGCAGGGGGCCGGGCGCCACCTGCACGCTTGCTCCGACGATTCCCATGGCCTGCGTCAGCGCCGCACGGGCAATCTGCTCGACCTGCTCGGCCTGGATCAGGCCGGTCTGGGCCGCCGCCAGTTCCGCCCGGGCGCGCGACTCCTCAGCGCCGGGCCGCAACTGGTTGTTGACCAGCACGCCGACCGAATCGGCAAAGACCTTTGTCCGATCGACATTGGCCCGGGCGGCACGCACCCGTTCCTGGGCAGCCAGCAAGGTGAGAAAGGCGTCGGCGGCTCCGGCAGCCACGTCCAGCCGGGTGACGGCCAGCTCGGCGCTGGCCTGGTCTCGGGCGGTTTCAGCCACTCGCACGCCGGCGCGCCTCAACCCGAAATCGAACGGCTCCCAGGAAAACAAGGCCCCGCTCGCGGTTCCCCAGACGGTGTCGGAAAGCGAGCTGGCGCCTAGAACCGGGCCGGAAATGGGCGGAACCACCGATTGCGGAAGCAGCAGCCCAAAGACGTTGTTGCGTGTGGCGCGGTTGGCTTGCCAAAGCAGGTCGGTGCGCGGCAGGTAGGCGGTGCGCGCCAGTTCAATGCCCGCGCCCGCTGCCGATACCTGCGCCTGGGCGGCACGGATGGCGGGATAGTTGGCCAGTGCCATCTCGACCGCCTTCTCAACGGTGAGCGCCTCACCCGCCGGCGGTTGGCCCCCAGGCGCCTGTCCCGCCTCAAGGCCGCTGGCTCCGACTGCAAGCAGTATCAGAAGGCCCAGGAAAACCGTCTTCATCTGACTAAGACCCTTCTCTCCACGGCTGGTTGGGAATCCCTCTTGTCCCCTTCCCTTCTCGAACACCGAGTGTGCCCGGTATCCTCAGCTTTGGCGACCACACGAGCACAGTGTTCCGCTCAACGCGAACCCGATGCATTCCTTTGCTGTTCTTCTTCGAATAATTCGCCGAAGAGTTCCCTGACCCGTTCTCTGGCCGCCGCCAGCACCTTGCGGCCCGGACCCGTCGCGGTGTAGACCCGCCTGATGCGCCCGTCCTGAAGCCGTTTCCGAGAGCGCAAAAGGCCCTTTGCTTCCAATCCGTGCAGTAACGGGTACAAGGTGCCCGGGCTTAGCCGGTACCCGTGCCCCGCCAGTTCCTCGATCATCCCTAATCCGAAGACCGGTTCCCGGCAGGCATGGTGGAGAATATGTAGACGGATCAAGCCCGAGTACAGTTGCTGTTCGTCCTGCGCACTGGGGCCGCCTCGCTTCACGCTGATATATCGATCTCCGATATCGATTATGGACTATAATGTCCTCAGTAGACAAGCGGCGTGACGTTCGTGATGCCCAGATGCGCGAATGCTCACACGCCAGAAGGCGCTCGGCATCTACGATCGGGACCAGTTCGCCCCGCGATGACCCCGCTACTTGCCGCGAACCTGGGCGCAAGGCTGGCGGTCGCGGCCGCGACCGGCGACATGGAGAGTGAGAGATGGCCGGACTCCTGTTCAACGCTTCGGGAACACAGGCACGAAGCATCGTGCTGATCCGCGTCGCCGTGGGACTGATTTTCTTGACCCAGGGCATTCTGAAGTTCATCGATCCCAACATGGGTGTCAATCGCTTCGCCCGCATCGGGTTCCCTCACCCTTACTTCACGGCTCACTTCGTCGGAACGTTCGAGGTCGTTTGCAACCTGCTTTTGTTGCTGGGACTGCTGACGCGGCTGGCTGCCGTGCCGCTATTGATAGTCATCAGCACGGCGATCGCGACCACCAAGATTCCAGAGCTTTGGCGCCCGAATCAGGGATTCTGGTTCATGGTCAGCGACGCACGGACGGACTTTGCCATGTTGTGCACTCTCCTGTTTCTGTTCATTGCGGGGCCTGGCGGGCTCTCACTCGACGCAAAACGACGACCGGGCCGAACGTCCGTGAAGGAACAGTAGCAGCGCCCTCCGAGGCCTTACGTGCGGCCATCGGCACGGTGGGCGGTCGATACCTCTGTGGCACCCCTTTCTGCGCTAAGATGCGGATGTGAGCACGCTGCAGCTCGACGGACGTTCTCTCTCCACGGACTCCTTCCACCAGGTGGTCTTCGAGGGCCGGGCGGTGGCGCTGGCCGAGGAAGCGCGTCGCCGGGTCGCGGCCTCGCGTGCCGTCATTGAGGGCCTGGTGGACAGCGGCGCGATTGTGTACGGTGTGACCACCGGCTTCGGCCAGTTGAGCGACCGCCGCATCAGCCACCAGCAGTTGCGCATGCTGCAGGTGAACCTGGTGCGCTCGACCGCCTGTGGCGTTGGCGAGCCGCTGGAGGAAGCCGAGACGCGGGGCATGCTGCTGTTGCGCGCCAACGTGCTGGCCGCCGGCTTCTCGGGCGTGCGGGAAGCGGTAGTGGACCTGCTGTGCGAAATGCTGAACCGGCGCGTTCATCCCGTTGTGCCCTCGCGCGGCTCGGTGGGGGCCAGCGGCGACCTGGCCCCCCTGGCCCACCTGGCGCTGGCGCTGATGGGAGAGGGAGAAGCGCTCTACGAGGGCAACCGGATGCCGGCCGGGGAGGCCTTGCGCGCCGCCGGCCTGGCGCCCATTGAACTGCAGGCCAAGGAGGGATTGGGACTGTTGAATGGAACCCAGGCGATGCTCTCGCTGGGGCTGATTTCGTTGCGCCAGGCGGAAATCCTGGCCGATACCGCTGATGTCATCGGCGGACTCACGCTGGACGCCCTGCGCGGCACCCCGGCCGCCTTCGACGCCCGCATCCACGCCGTCCGCCCGCATCCGGGCCAGCAGCAGAGCGCCCGCAATCTGCTGCAGATGAACGAGGGCAGCGAGATCCGCGAGTCGCACCGCAGCCTGGAAGCCGACCCCCGCATCCAGGACGCCTACAGCCTGCGCTGCATGCCGCAGGTCCACGGAGCGGCGCGCGATGCCGTGGCCCACGTGCGTCGCGTGCTGGAGATCGAGCTGAACAGCGCCACTGACAACCCACGCTGGCCGGCATCTCCGAGCGGCGCACCGAGCGCCTGGTGAATCCGTTCCTGAACGAGGGACTGCCGGCATTCCTGGCGTCCGAGCCCGGATTGGAGTCCGGCTTCATGACCCCGCAGGTGGTGGCCGCCGCGCTGGTGTCGGAGAACAAGGTGCTCGCCCATCCGGCTTCGGCCGACTCCATCACCACCTCGGGGAACAAGGAAGACTTCGTGAGCATGGGAATGGGCGCGGCCTTGAAGCTGAAGCAGGTGGCGCGCAATACCTGCCTGGTGTTGGCGGCCGAGGCGCTGTGCGCGGCGCAGGCCCTCGATTACCGCGCGCCTCTGCGCACGGGGCCGCGTGGCCGCCGCGCCTGCGAGCTGATCCGCTCGGTTTCTCCGCGGCTCACCACCGACCGCCCCCTGGCGCCCGACCTGGACGCGGCCGCCGCGCTGATCGGTTCCGGCCGCTTGCGCGCGGTGCTGGAATAACCAGGGAGCCGCAGCCGCAGATTGCGCAGATGTCAAGGATTTCACGTCAAATCTGCGTCAATCTGCGGAATCTGCGGATTGTATAATGAGGACGGAGAGGCAATCGGCGGAGGAAGCAATGACGGTCCATGAGGCTGCGCGGGCCAAGATTCGGCTGCTTCCCGAGCCTCTGGCTCAGGAAGTGAATGATTTTATCGATTTCCTGCTAGCTAAGGCGGCCAGGGCTGAAGGAACGAAATGGGTCGGAGTCGCCGACGCGCTGGATACAGCGGAGTCGGATATCTCCGACTATCTGAGAAACCTTGAGCAGTACGAGGAGCGCCTCGCTCGTGGAGAGATCCGGTGGTAACGGTAAGGCGGGGAGACATAGTCCTCTGCGATCTGAACCCTGTCATCGGCACTGAACAGTCTGGTGTGCGACCAGCACTGGTTCTCCAAGCTGATCGCGCCAACGTGGTCAGCCCGCACACCATTATCGCGCCCTTCACAACGAAAATTCGCCGTGTGCTGTTACCTTCCCATGTGTTCGTCTCCGCGGAAAGCGGGAAGCTTGATCGGGATTCAGTTCTGCTTTGCGAACAAATCCGCGTCGTGGACAAGCGAAGGGTTATCAAGATAATTGGCCAGCTCGAACATCCGCACATGGCGGAAGTGGCTTCCGCCCTGCGGGCGGTCCTCGAGCTTTAGCGCGGGCTGACCCCGTGAAGATTTCGGCGACTATCATCACGCTGAATGAAGAGCGCAACCTGCCGCGGGCGCTCGATTCGCTGGACTGCGTGGACGAGATCGTTGTCGTCGATTGCGGCTCGACGGACCGGACGCGCGAGATTGCCCGCGGCTACGGCGCGCACGTCGTGGAAAACGCCTGGCCGGGATACGCGGCGCAGAAGAACCTCGCCGCCGCGCGGGCCTCGCACGACTGGATTCTCTCGATCGATGCCGATGAAGCGCTGACCGAGGCGCTGTCGGCCGAAATCATGCGGCTGAAGCGCGGGGAGCCGGGCGCCGCCGGCTACCGGTTGCCGCGGCGCGCGCAGTACCTGGGCCGCTGGATCCTGCATTCCGGCTGGTATCCCGATTACAAACTGCGCTTGTACGACCGGCGACGGGGCGCCTGGCAGGGCGATTACGTGCATGAGAGCGTCCGAGTCGCCGGCCCGGTCGAAACCTTGCGGGGCGACCTGCTGCATTACACCTGCGATGCGCTCAGCCGGCACCTGCGCACGCTGGACCGCTACACGACGCTGGCCGCGCACGAGCTGCGGGCACAGGGACGCCGGGCGGGCCCGGCCCGCCTGCTGCTGGCTCCTCCCTGGACGTTTCTGCGCACGTACCTGTTCCAGCAGGGTTTTCGCGACGGCTACCAAGGCCTGCTGATTTCCTCCATGGCCGCCTGGTACGTCTTTCTGAAGTGGGCGAAAACGCTGGAAAGCTTTCAGCCATCAGTTGTCAGCTATCAGCCAAAGCCGCAGGCAGGCAGCGCACCACCGGGAAACACCGAGGTGTCAGCCGGACCGAAGAAAGCTGATAGCTGATGGCTGACAGCTTCTCACCCTAGCACTTCACGCAATGCCCGGATCAAGCGGCGGGTCTGCGGC
>JAPKYU010000303.1 GCA_026394175.1 Acidobacteriota bacterium
TCCTGAATCTTCATTGCCCGCTCCACTGCGGCTCTCGGAATCGACTCCATTTTCACCCCCGCCTCGGAGTCTGTACCGATTCCCGCTCAAGCGGACAGATCGTGTGCTAATTCGACCGGACAATTCGTATGCTACCAACACAGGATGGCCTACGGCCTACAGCCCACAGCCCATAATGGGTTATACTGCGGCTCCGGAAAGGAGTGCATGGATATGACTCGCCTGAAGATTGCGGCCGCGCTTTGCCTTTTTCTGGCGGCCGCCCCGCTTCTCTATTCGCAAGCCCCGCTGGAAGAGCTGAGCCGGTTGAAAGACTATTCGGCGGCGCGGGCCGGCAGTTGGGACCGCACCGGCGGCAACGCCGACAGCCTCCGGATCCAACCCGGGGAGACCGTGACGCTGGCCGACCAGCCGGGCCCCGGCGCCATCACCCACATGTGGATCACCATCGCCTCCGGCGAGCCCTACCACCTGAAAAAGCTGGTGCTGCGGATCTACTGGGACGGGGAAGCAACGCCCAGCGTGGAAACGCCCGTCGGTGATTTCTTCGGCATGGGGCTGGGCGAGTACATCGAATACCAGTCATTGCCGCTGAACGTCGCGCCCTTGCGCTCGCTGAACAGTTACTGGTACATGCCGTTCGCCCGCTCGGCGAAGATTACGGTCACGCACGAAGGCTTGCAGCCGGTCGGCGCGTTTTATTACAACTTCGACCTGCGCAAGCTGAAATCGCTGCCCCCGGGCACCGCCTATTTCCACGCCCAGTACCGGCAGGCATCGCCGAATAAAGGCGGCAGCGAACCGTGGAACGCCAACCCCGACGCCAACAAGCTAAAGAACCCAAACGGCGAGGGCAACTACGTAATGCTGGAAGCCACGGGGCGCGGCCACTTCGTCGGGGTCACCCACAGCGTGCTGCAGAACCAGGATTTCTGGTGGGGCGAGGGAGACGAGATGGTCTTCATCGACGGCGCCACCACCCCGCAGATCATCGGCACCGGGTCGGAAGACTATTACACCGGCTCCTGGGACTTCCAGAAGCCGTTTTCCTATCTATATACGGGCGCGCCGCTGGTGGGGGTGGAACGCGCCGGAAGCCGGTCCTTCGTCTACCGTTTCCACATCCCGGACCCCATCCCGTTCGAGAAGTCGATCAAGATGACCATGGAGCACGGCCACGCCAACCACCGCGCCGACAACTGGTTCACGGTGGCCTACTGGTACCAGAGCGAGCCGCACGGCGCCTTCCCCAAGCTCCCGGCAGTGAACGATCGCTTGCCGCGGCTGCATGCCACGGGCGGCCCCGGCAACGCCGGAAAATAGGTGTCAGGTGAGGTACCTGCAGAATTACAGAATGGACGCAGCAACAGAGCCGCGAGCGTCAGCGAGCGGGTGCTGGCGCAGCGCTGCGCTGGCCTTGCGGGGCACCCGCTCGCTGACGCTCGCGGCTCTGTTGTCTTGGACGGAATTTAGCAAGTACCCCTAACACCTGGCACCTAACACCTACCTGCGCACGGCGCGAAAGCCGCAGACCTTCTGGCGCCAGAACGGATCGAAGCGCGAGAGATTTGTGCCGGCGTGCACCTGCGCCTGGTAGAAGGTGTCGCGGTCATTCACGATCCCGACGTGTTTGAAATTGTCGAAGAAGACGATGGTGCCCAGTTCGCTCTTGGCGGAGGGCTTGGCCAGCCGCGGCAGTGACATGTAGTATTTGCGAGCTGTGGTGCGCTTTGTCAGGACGCCATTGTCCAGCATAACCCGCCAAAGGAAGCCGGAGCAGTCGAAGGACTTCATCCCGCTGGCCCCCCACACGTAGGGACGGCCCAGGTAGCGTTCGATGGTGGCGCGGTCGGGCGTCCATGGCTCTTGCGCCGCAGCGCCGGGGGCAAGGGCCGCGGCGAGCGCCAGCAGCAGTGACGCGCGGCGCGTCATTTGACCGCGTTCCCCAGCAGCAGGCCGAGGCCGATGAACAGCCCCGCCAGAAAGATGGCGACTGACCGGTTGTCGGCGTTCAGTTGGTCGGAGAAATGGACGCCCGGCGTCAGCCAGTCGAAGATTTTATAGGCCGCGACGAAGCCCGCCAGGCCGATGGCCAGCGAAACGGCAATGGTGATCACGTAGTGCTGAATGTCCATATCCGCTTTCTATATCACAGCCGGCCAGGCGGGGGCGTCCCTACGTGCGTTACTCGCCGGGCCGGTTGGCGGACTGGCCCAGGCCGCCCCCGGCATGGGAACGCCCGGCGCCGCCGCGGTTGAGCTGATAGCCCAACAGCCGCAAGCCCTCTTCAATGCCGCTCTGCAAATCGCCCACGGTGCGCAGTTCGCTCAGGTCGACGCCGAGGGTGACCAGCGTGTGGGCAATGTCACGGGAAATCCCGGTCAGGACCACCCGGGCTCCCAGCAAGCGGGCCCCTTTCGCGGCCTGCACCAGGTGATTGGCGACGACGGTATCCATGGTGGCCACGCCGGTCACGTCAATCACCACCACCCGGGCGCGGTTGGCCCGGATGCTCTTCAGCAGTTGCTCGGTCAGTTGCCGGGCGCGCTGCGAGTCCACCGAGCCGATCAGCGGCACGATCAAGAGTTCCGGCACCAGAGGCAAGACGGGGGTGGACAACTCGCGGATGGTCGCCTGTTGTCTTCGCACTTCTTCTTCAGCGCGTTTTCGCTCCGTGATGTCGCGCAGCACCGCGGTGCAGCCCGATTCCTGGCCCGCCTGCCAGGCCGCCAGCGACAGTTCTATGGGGAATTCACGGCCATCTTTTCGGACCCCGATGACGTCGGCGGTTTTTCTGATCGTTTTCCACTGCTCTTGTTCGGCAGCCCGTCGCATCGCGCTCCCGTGCGCATCCCGAAACCGCTCCGGCATCAGCATGGTGACCGGACGTCCGATGGCTTCATCGGGCGAGTAGCCGAAGATGACCTCGGCGGCCTTGTTCCAGAAGACGATGTTGCCGGCTGTATCGGCGGAGATAATCGCATCGTTGGCCGCCTGAACGATGGAACGAAGGCGCCCCTCGCTCCGCTCGACCGATGTCAGGGCCCGGGCGTTCACCAGCGCGATGGCCGCCAGCTCGCCGAAGCCCGCGGCGATGCGGGCATCTTCCGGCGTAAAGTCCTGCGGTTTGTTCGCCAGCCCAAACAAGCCCACCGCCTTGCCATCGATCTTCATGGGGGCGAACAGGACATTGCGCATCACCATGTGGCCGCCGGGAATGAACTCGGTCCAGTGGCTGGTGTCGAAGTGGTTCTCATAGACCGGCTCACCCATCCGGTAGGCTTCAGCCCGTAAGCCGCGGATCGGCATGGGAAGTTCCGGGTCAACGGTGCACGCCATGCCGCCGGACTCGAGGAATATCACGTTGTTCTGGAGCCCGTCATCGCTCAGTAGCGCGACATACCCCCCGGTGGCGCCGATGAGCCCCTTGCAGGCGGTGAATATGGAGCAGGCCGCCTCGCTCAACTCGCGTTGTTCCAGGACGGCGCGAGAGGCCCCGAGAAGCGCCGTGACCTCCTCCTGACGGCGCGCGGATTCGGAAAGCGCGCGTTCGAGCGCCTCTACGGTCTGCTTCTCCGCTCTGGCGTCGTGCATAAACAAGAGGCGGCATTCACGGCCCCCAATTTCCGCACGGCTGGCGGTCAGGCGGACCGGGAACCCTCCGCCTCCTTTCAGGCGGCAATCCGATGAAAAGGTGAGAGAGCCGGCTGCTCGCAGCTCGCGCCCGCGCAACGCCCGCTCTGCCGCTGAAGATTCCATAATGTCCGTGGCGCCCAGCGTCAGCAGTTCGTCCGCCGAGTAGCCGAGCAGCCGGCAAGCCGACTGGTTGGCGTAGACGATGCGGCCATCGGGGTCGACGGCGAATGCGCTGTCCGGCATTCGATCGAGCAGAACCTGAACGACATCCAAGTCTCCGGTCTTTCTCGAACGCTGCGCCCCCATTCCCGATTTGTTCATCTTTTCCCGCCCCCCCTCCCGACTCCCGGTGATCAGCAACACGCCACACAGTCATTATGATGCTAAATTCGCTCTTTCGTTCCTGACTTTCAGCGCTTGGCGGCTGACGGCGGACGGCCGCCGGGTTGCCGCCTGCCGCCAGGCCGCTTGAGCACCGGCTCGGTGGGATCGATGCGCAGCCACAGCAGCGCGCCGAGCAGGTACGTGGCGCAGGCGGTGTCCAAGGCCAGATTCCAGGAAGGCGCTGAACACCAGCCCCATCTGCACCCGCGACAGGTGCAGTTCGGTGGACATTGCCGGCGCGGTCGCCGAGATGCATACCCGATCGATGTAGGTGATGACGGAAAGCAGGAAAGTGAATGCCAGGACGACGTAGCGGACGCGCGTGGCCTTCCCCGGTTCCCTGCCCCGCTCCCGCGCCGCGCCGGCCTCCGGATCGCCCATGGTGCCCGATCAATGTATCAGCCTGGGCGCGGGATGCCGGCAAGATTCGCATGTCCGCCGGGCGGCACGCCGGCGCGGCGCCGCTGCATTTCCGTGCATGCGGATTGGCCGGTGAACGTGTATCATGCACCATGGTGCAGGCGCCCGGCGCGCTTCCGGCGCCTCGGAGGAATTCATATGAAGCGTTTGTTCAGTTTCCTGGTCTTGACGGTGGCTGGTCTATGCCTGGCAATCTCCCCGGCGTTCGCGCAACGCGGCGGCGGCGGCGGCGGCGGTGGGGGGGGCGGAAGCCGCGGCACGACTATGCCGCGTGACCCCATGTCCGGCACCAAGCAGGACAGGGCCCAGAAGCAGCAGAGACAGCGGGAGCCCACGGTTGCCGATCAGCTCGCGGCGCGGCCCAGCCTGGCCGCCAAGCTGCAGGCCGAATTGCCGCCCAGCACCAACCTGCAAAGCGCGGCCCGCGGCTTTGACGACCTGGGCAGGTTTGTGTCCGCCGTCCACGTTGCGCACAATCTCGGGATTCCCTTCCGGGACCTGAAGGCGAAAACGACGGGGCGCTCGGCCATCAGCCTGGGTAAGGCCGTCCAGCAACTGAAACCCGGTATGGATGCCAAAGCGGAGATCAAGAAGGCCGAGAAACAGGCCAAGCAGGACATCAAGGATTCGAAGAAAGGCTGAGCGCCGGCGACATGATCCCCGAAAATCCGCGGAGCCCGTGTCCATCGGGGCCACGGTTTTTCGCGTGATATAATCACGGCCCTGCAAGCGAGGTAACTGCCAATGCCGAATGATGCAACCCTTCAAAAATACCAGGACCTGTTCCAGAAAAAGGCCTTTGCCAACCTGGCCACGCTGATGCCTGATGGCCGTCCGCAGGTTACACCGGTGTGGTGCGATTACGACGGCAAGTACGTGATCGTGAATTCGGCGCGCGGACGGCGGAAGGACCGCAACATGCGCCGCGACCCGCGCGTGGCGCTGGCCGTCGTCGATCCCGACAACCCATACCGCTACATCGAGATCCGCGGCCAGGTGGCGGAGATCACCGAGCAGGGCGCCGAGGAACACATCGACCGGATGGCCAAGAAGTACCTGGGACTGGACAAGTACCCGAACCGGGCGCCGGGCGAAGTCCGTGTGCTTTACAAGATTCGGCCCGAGGGCTTCTCCTCCATGGGCTGAGAAGTTCAGGCTGTAGACTGGAGGCTGGCGCCGCCAAGGATCAGCAGGCGCTCCCTTGACCTACGGCCCACAGCCCACGGCCTACAGCCTATAGCCTCCAGCCTCCGGTTATGATTTAATAGCCGCGTTCGGGGATGCGCATGACCAAGGGCAAAGGTATTTCACGACGGGCGGTGCTGGGCGGCATGGCGGCCGGGGCCGGCCTGGCGGCAACCGCAGCCGCCGGTGCCTTCCAGGAGATCAAAGCGCGCGCCGCCGAAGGCGGGCCGCTCAAGCTCAAGGGCCGCATCCGGCAGGCCGTCTGCAAGTGGTGCTATAAGATGCCTAACGAGGACCTGGCGCGCGAAGCGGCCAAAATGGGCATCCAGGGCGTGGACCTGATCGAGGGCCCGGATTGGGAGATTGCGCGCAAGTACGGCCTGGTCCCCACGCTGGTCAACGGCGGGCACAGCATCGCCGACGGTCCCATTAACAAAGCCAATCACGCCAAGTTCGAGGCCGAGCTGCACAAGCGCATCGAGGCCGCGGCCGCCGCCGGCGTGCCCAACGTCATCGTTTTTTCCGGCAACCGCCGGGGCATGCCCGATGAAGAGGGCGCCGACAACTGCGCCTTGTTCCTCAATAAGGTCAAAGCCCGCGCCGAGGACAAGGGCGTCACCCTGGTCCTGGAGCT
>JAPKYU010000604.1 GCA_026394175.1 Acidobacteriota bacterium
CACCCAACTGGCACCCGGCATTACCACGGGCCAGGCGCCGGGGCACAACTGGCTGCCCAGCGCCGTCGACGTGATGTCGAATGTCACGGTGGCCGGCATTCATAACGGCAACAGCGATTTCGCCCTTGACGGGATCGCGAACATGACCAGGGCACAGGTATCTTTTGCGCCACCCGGCGACATGGTGCAGGAGTTTCGCGTCGAGACCGTCAGCTACGACGCGTCGCTGGGACACGCCGCCGGCGGCAGCGTCAACATGAGTATGAAGGCGGGCGGCAACGCCCTGCACGGCACCGCGGAATGGATGAATGCGCCGAATCCCTGGCAGGCCAATGACTTCTTTACGAACAAACAGCTCTATAGCGCCCCGGTGACACCGGAGAGAATAGCGCAACTGGTGGCGCCCCGCAAAGTCAACCGCTATTCGGCCACCATCGGCGGCCCCATTTACCTGCCGAAGCTCTACGACGGCCGCAACCGCACCTTCTGGACCTATGCCTTCCAGGGCTTCAACCGGAAAAACCCGAATACGGCCTACTACATGGTGCCGACGGCGGCGGAACGGCAGGGGGATTTCTCGGCGCTGCTCAAGGTCAGCCCGCAGTACCAGATTTATGATCCGAACACCATTGCCTTGGCCTCGGGTGGCCGCACCAGCCGCCAGGTGCTTGCCGGAAACATCATCCCCACAGCAAGGCTCGATCCCATCGCCCAGATTTACATGAAGTTCTATCCGCTGCCGAACGCTCCTGGCACCGTCGATGGCCAGCAGAACTTCAACGAGATCAGCGCCAATAGCAACGACTTCATCCAGAACATGGTGCGCGTGGACCACAATTTCAGTGAGAAGCACCGCCTCTTCGGGCGCGTCACGCACTCCTGGCTCCATTTCTACCGCGGCGATTTTTTCGGCAACCAGATTCGCGGGCTGAGCCGCCTGCGCAAACAGCGGGGCGTCGGGCTGGACGACGTTTACACCGTTTCGCCCAGCATGGTGGTCAACCTCAAGTACGGTTTCACCCGCTTCCTGCAGTCGGATTTTCCTTACACTCAGGGTTACGACCTGGCCAGCTTGAAGTTTCCCGCAGCGCTGATCGCGCAGATCGATCCGCAGGCCGTCAAATTCCCGGTGGTGAGCCCGGACCAGTTCGCGCAACTCGGCGAAGGCACCAACACCCAAAACGTCACCAACTACCACAATTTTGCGGGCAGCGTCAGCAAGATGCACGCCAACCACAGCATTCGGTGGGGCGGTGAGTACCGCCTGATGCGCGAGAACAACGTGGATTTCGGCAACGGCACGCCCACGTTTGCCTTCTCGACCAACTGGACGCGCGGACCGGCGGATAATTCGACCGGCTCTCCGCAGGGGATCGGCCAGGGTCTGGCCTCCTTGCTGCTGGGCCTGCCGACCGGCGGCAGCATCGACAAGAACGCCTCCTACGCACAGCAGTCCACCTTCACCGGGCTCTACATTCAAGACGACTGGAAGGTGCGGCGCAAGCTCACGATGAATGTCGGGCTGAGGTGGGAATACGAGTCGGCGCCGACCGAGCGATTCAACCGCTCGGTCCGCGGCTTCGACGCCTCGGTTCCCAGCCCGGTTTCGGCGCGCGCCCTGGCTGCCTACACAGGCAGCCC
>JAPKYU010000358.1 GCA_026394175.1 Acidobacteriota bacterium
GGCGACGCGGCCGCGGCCCTGGAAGAAGCTGCTGCCGTCGCCGCCCAGGACCTCGATGACCGCTGGCGGCGGGCAACGGCGGCCGCCGCCGAGACCGCCGCCGTCGCGCAGCAGACCCGCGCCGCCATCGCCAGGGAAAGCGCCGTAGTCGAAATCCTGACGCGGCAGAGCCAGCAGTTTCTGGAAACACAACTGGCCGGCCTGTTCTCGGAATTGCAGGAGAAACGGGCGGGTCTGGAAAGTACCTTCGCCCGGCTGGCCCGCACCGGAGCGGAGCTGGGCCAGTGGACGGCCAGCGTCGATCGCCAGATGCAGCAGTCGAGCGCCGCGCTGCAGGCCCTGCAGCGCGACATGCAGGCGGCCCTGGAAAAGCGCGCCGCCGCACTTGGCGATCAGCTCCGGCAGGCGCTGGAGCAATCGCAGCGGAGTTGCGAACAGGAACTGGCGGCCATCGGGGACGCGGCGCAGGGTGTGTTCGACGCCCGCGCCCGCGCGGCGGCCGAGCAGTTGTCGGCCGCCGTCCGCAAGAACATGGAGCAAACCGCCGCGGAGATGACGGCCCGGCTCGAGCGCAGCCTGGATGCCTTAGGCGCGGAACAGGAAACGCGCCTGCGCGAGTCGGCGGCCGAGGGCCGGCGCATGTTCGGCGAGGAACGGCTCAAGCTGGAGCAGCAGCCCGAGGAGGCCCTGCACTCGCTGGACGAGCAGATCCAGCAAGTCAGCCGGCTGGCGGTCGAGCGCGTGCGCGAAGCCCATGAAATGCTGCTGCGCGATCTGCCCTCCATCCGCACCGAAGCCGAGCTGGTCTTCCGCCAGGGCCTGGACCGCGTCATCGGGCAGGTGCGGGACGAAGCGGAGAGCATCCTGCGCGCGCTGGTCGAGCGGGTCAGCACCGAGGGAGAGCTGGAGGTGCGGCGCCGCCTGCACGCCGCCCTGCAATCGCAGGTCTGACTCAACCGATGAGCGGGGTTTGAACAGGCATGAGGACCACGCTTACGATTCCCAGCATCAATGCTGCCAGTTCCATCACTTGCCATCCCGTCGCTGAATTTCGGCGCTCCGGATTGTATCGCCCCTACATGGTGCCCGAGCCCTTAAGGTGTACTAAGGCAAAAACCGGCCGGTAACCTCGGATTCCGCCCGATTGCCAGCGCCATTCCCGTCAACGGATACTTCCCCTCCAAGGGTTTCGGCATGTCCGCAAAGATCTTGGTCGTGGACGACAACGCGCTGTGCCGGATGGTGGTGAGCGAACTCCTGAAGGACGCAGGCCACCAGGTGACCACGGCGGGCGACGGCGAGGAAGGGCTGGCAGCTTTCCGGGATGGGCAGTTCGATGCCGTGCTGCTCGATGTCCAGATGCCCCGGCTCGACGGCCTTGCGCTGTGCCGCGTCCTGAAGGGCTCACCCGAAACGCGAAATGTTCCGATATTAATGCTGAGCGGGCTCGCCACCACCGATAGTCGCAGCGAGTGCCTGGCGGCCGGGGCGGATGATTTCCTGTCCAAACCGGCGGCCTCCGGCGAGTTGCTGGCCCGCTTGAACTCGGCCCTCAATTCGAGGCTTTATGCCGGCGAGGTAGCTTGATGGTTGTGCATTTGGAAAACGAAAGAACGCTGTTGGACCAGGCGCGGGTTGGCAATCATGAGGCCTTCGAAACTCTGATCAAGCACTACGATAAGAAGATCTTGCGGCTTACCTTCCGCATCACCGGGAACCGCGAGGATGCCGATGACGCCCTCCAGGAATCATTCATGAAGGCCTACCTCAACCTGGGACTGTTTCACGGCGACTCGCGCTTTTACACCTGGCTGGCCCGCATTGCGGTCAACGAGGCGCTGACCAAGCTGCGCAAGCATGTGAATCATCGCCAGGTTTCGCTGGAGGAGAATCCCCCGCAGTGCTTCGTGGACTCGGCGGAAACGCCGGAACAGCGATACGCGTGCGCCGAGCGGCGGCGATTGCTCAGCCGGACCGTGGAAGAACTCGAGCCTTCGCTGCGCGCCGCGATCGCCTTGCGTTATGGCGACGAGCTTTCCAATGCGGAGATTGGCCGGCGACTGAATCTTTCGGTGCCGGCGGTCAAGTCGCGGTTGATGCGGGCCCGAATGCGCCTGCGGCAGCAGTTGGGGCAGCACGTGGATGGCGGCGCCGTCAGGCACGGCCGCCGCAGGGGTCCCCTCGAATTCCGCCGTCCGAAGCCGGCCACGCCCGAATTTCCGGCGGTGGTATCGTTCCCGGCGGCAGTCGGCGCCACCGGCGCGCCCGGGGACGTTTTCATTCTTCCCCGCGCGGCCTAGCCCGAATGCGGGCAAGCCGCGCCGCGGAAAATCAGGGCAGGAAATACCAACCAGGGTCGTCAGCAGAAAATTCGCTGGGGCCGATTCACAAGGTGAGGACATGAGCGAATCCGTTTGCGCCGTCTTGCTGCACGACGATGAGCCTCCCGTATCTTTCCTGGCCGGCATCCTGGAGCGCCAGGGGATCACCAGCCGCCGCGCTCGCACCTGCCGGGAGTTGGCCGAGATTTTCAGCCGGACACCGGGCCGGTATGTAGTTTTCACCGACGTCGATCTGCCGGACGGCAACTGGACGGACGTGCTGGACCTGGCCGGCGGCCTGCCGGGGCCCGTGCCGGTGGTGGTCGTGGCCCGGCTGGTCGATATCCGGTTCTATGTCGAAGTGATCGAGCGGGGCGCCTTTGACTTCATTGCTCCGCCTTTCGCCGACGGGGATATTTCTCACGTCTTTCGATGCGCGACGTCTGCTCTCGGTCGCGCGCAGGTGCGCGCGGGCGCCGCCTGATCGGCATCACCACAAGCACACAAGCAGCGCTGTGCAGGGCGAAGAACGCCCAGGCGCCGGCGCGGCGTCCGCGCCCGTGTCCGCGGTATCCAACGATGTAAGAGGGGTCAATCGGCCTTGAGCCAGGCGGCGCAGTTCCCGTTGCAGTAATGGTCGTTGAGGCCCGCATCCCCGAAGGCCATGGCATGGCCGAGGAACTTGGCCTCCGCCTGGGAAGCGCATTCCCGGGGGCCAAAAACCGTGGTGTCACCCTGCTGAACGCAGCAGTGCCAGGCGCCGTCGGCCACCCCCACCATCACCGTGTACCGGCAGGCGCCGATCGTCAATTCCTGGACCTCGAGCTGATAGTGGCGCGGTCTGATCGGGATGGGCGCCTGTTCCCCTTCAGCGTCGGTTTTCTTCCGTAGCAGGACCATGCACTCCGCCTTCCAGCCAATAGATGTTCGAGGCCTGTGCTTGGTCTCAAATTCATTTCGCCTGCCGTCGGAGGGCGGCGGCGCGGTCGCCGCGGCGACTGCGGTCCGGTGGCGCTTGTTTCCGGGGCCAAATCAGGAAGGGGCGGGTGGCGTTCCCTGGGACAGGCTTTTCAACGCCTGCTCTTCTTCTGCGTAGACTTCGAGAACGTAGGTCAGGTGAAGCTGGTCCAGCAGGCGTTTGACCGGGGCCGGGAGGCAGCAGAATCTCAGGTGGCAGTGGCGCCGCACCGCCGAGGTTTTCAGAGCCAGCAAGGTTCCGACCCCGGTGCTGTCCAGGTACCGGACCATTTCCAGGTTCACGACGACTTTGCGAGTGCCCTCTTCCAGCAGCCCGATGACGCGAGCACGAAACGCATCCGCGGTGGCGCCGGCCCCGACATCGCCGCCCAGCTCGAGAACGACTATGTCGTCGCTCCACCGTTCCCTGATTCTTGATGGCGATGCGTCCACCATGCTGCTAAATATTAGCACCGTTCCCGCTGCCGGTCCCGGGCTCCGGCCTCACGGGCCTTCAACCTGGCAGCCCTGGGTTCTCAGGCCCCGGGTTGGTGCTTAAAGCTGGCGAGGGCCCGCGGCTCGTCATCATAGGTTTCCAGCACCGAGGAAACGCGCAGCGTGGCGAACACTTTCGCGACCAGCGGCGGGATCGAACAGAGCTTCACCTGCCGGTTCAGTGCGGGGGCGGACTTGCCGGCGGCCAGGACGGCGCCCACGCCTGTGCTGTCGATGTATTGAAGGCCGGACAGGTTCAGCAGGACTTTTTGCGTGCCGTCCGCCCAGGCGCGATCCATCTCGCTCCAGACGGCATCGGCGGGCGGGCCGACTACGAGATCGCCGACTACATCGAGGACCAGAACGTCGTCCAGGCACCGGCGATTCAGACTCAGGGATCGTGACATCGATTCGACTCCATCTGGCATCTTACCTGCCGCGCTCCCCGGAAATCAATGCGGCGATACGGTGCCTGGGGCAGGAGGAGATCCCCTCGAGGAGGCAGCAGCCTGCCCTGATTACCATCGTCAGAAACAGAGGGTAGCTTCACTGTGCGCCCAGGCACGGTTCAACCCTGCGAACTACCAGGAAAATGACCGCCAGGGCCAGCATCGGTGCGCAGGCGGCGGAAATGAAAATGGGCAGGTAAGAGAAGCGATCGACGATGGCGCCGGTGGCCAGCATCAGGAACATGCTCATGCTGCTGTCGCCGAGGCCGGTGATGCCGGCCACGCGGGCCACCGCGCGCTCCGGAAAAATGTCGGCCAGCGAGGCCATGAAGGTGGAGGCAAAGGCATTGATTCCCAGCACCGCGGTGCAAATCAGGGCCATGGCGGCGGTGGCCGAGGAGACAAAAGGAATCAGGCCGCTGGTGGCCGTGAGCAAGACCGCCAGTCCGAACGTCAGCTTGCGCGCCGCATCGACCCCCCAGCCGCGGCGGATCAGGTGGCTGGAGAACCAGCCGCCGGCCAGGTTGCCGACGCCGCCGCAAAAATACGGGATCCAGGCCAGCAGGCCGATCATTTCCAGGCTGAGGTGGCGCTCGCGCTTGAGATACTCCGGCAACCAGTACCAGTAGAACTGCGAAACCGGTCCGGCCAAGGCCCGCACCAGGAAGACGCCCCAGGTCTGCCGGATCCGGAAAAGCCGGCCGAGGGTCAGCTCCAGGTTTCGAGGCTCAAGGTTCAAGTCAGGCGCGCTTCCAACTTGAAACTGGGAACTCGAGACTGGAAGGTGCGAAGCAGGTCCCGGGTCGCGGTAGACGCGGCCCCAGGCAACGGCCCAGAGGAAGCCGAGGCTGCCGGTCAACAGGAACGCCGTCGGCCAGCCGAAGCGCAGCATCAGCCAGGTGACCAGCGGCACGGCGATAATCGGTCCCGCCAGGCTGCCGGAGTTAAAAATGCCGGCGGCCAGCGCGCGCTCGCGGGCCGGGAACCAGCGCGTGATTACCTTGAGCCCGCCGGAATAGTTGCCGCACTCACCCATGCCCAGCAGAAACCGGAACACCGCGAATTGCGGTACGGTGCGGGCGAAAGCATGGAGCAGGTTGGCGGCCGACCACCAGCCGCACATCGCCGCCAGGCCCCGCCGCGGTCCCCAGCGATCCAGAATCATGCCGGCCGGAAGCTGGGTCAGCGCCATTCCCAACATGAAGGCGAATACGATTTTTCCGTAGCCGGTGGCGCTGATCCCCAGCGTGTCGCGCAACACCGGCGCCGCGACGGAAAGCACCTGGCGGTCCAGCAGGTTGATCGTAATGGAGAAGAACAGCAGGGCCAGCACCCGCCAGCGGAAGGGGCTCGCCACCGCCTGCTCACTGGGCATCAGACCTTCCAGCAGATCAGTTTCGGCTCGGTCATCTCTTCCATGGCGTAGCGCGGGCCTTCGCGCCCCATGCCGCTCAGCTTCGCGCCGCCATACGGCATGATGTCCACGCGGAACATGGGGACGTCGTTGATCAAAACGCCGCCGACCTCCAGTTGCCGGGCGGCCCGGAAGGCCTTGCCGAGGTCGCGCGTGTAGATGCCCGCCTGCAGGCCGTACGCGGAATCATTGACGCGCTCGATGGCCTCCTGCAGCTCCCGGTAGCGGTACAGGACCACCACGGGCCCGAATACCTCTTTGCAGGAGCAGGAAACCGAGGCGGGGGCTTCGGCGAGAACCGTTGGCTCGACGGTGGCGTTGGTGCGCCGGCCGCCGATCAGCAGTTGGGCGCCGGCCTCCAGCGCTTCCTGAATCCACTGCTCGACCCGCCGGGCCTCCTCCTCGGTGATCAACGAGGAAATATCGGTGTCCTCGGCGGCCGGGTGTCCGATCTTCAGTTTCGCCGTGGCGCGAGTGAATTCCTCCACGAAGCGGTCGTATACCGTTTCGTGCAGGTAGGCGCGCTGCAGCGAAATGCAGACCTGCCCGGAATGGGCGAAGGCGGCCGTGACGCAGCGGGGGATCAGGGAATCATCATAGCCGTCGGGCTCGACAATTACGCCGGCGTTTCCGCCCAATTCCAGCGTTACGCGCTTCATGCCGGCGCGGTCGCGGATGCGCGAGCCCACTTCCACGCTTCCGGTGAAGCTGATCATGCGCACCCGGCGGTCCTCCACCAGCCGGTCGCCGACGATTCTCCCGGGCCCGGCGATGACGTTGTAAGCGCCGGCGGGCAGGCCTGCCTGCTGGAAAATCGCGGCCAGCCGCGAGGCGCTGAGCGGGGTGGTGCTGGCCGGCTTGTGCACCACGGTGTTGCCGGAGGCCAGCGCCGGCGCCACCTTGTGCATGGCCAGGGTCAGCGGCACGTTGAAGGGAGTGATGGCGGCGATCACCCCCAGCGGCTCCCGGACGGTCATGGCCATGCGGCCCTTGGCGGCCAGCGCCCCTTCGATGGGCACCACCTCGCCATGCAGGCGGCGCGCTTCCTCGGCCGAAAGCAGGAGCGTCTCCATGGCCCGGCCGACTTCGCCGCGGGCCTCGCGGATCGGTTTGCCGGTTTCGCTCATCAGCACCTGCGCCATCTCCGCCTGGTTTTCGCCGAGCAGTTGCCAGGCCTTGTAGAGCAGGGCGCTGCGCTCGGCGGCCGACAGCTTCCGCATGGCGCCGGCGGCGGCAGCCGCGGCCTCCAGCGCCGCGGCCACTTCCCGCTCGCCGGCGTTGTACGTCACACCGACCGGCGTGGAATCGAACGGCAGTCTTACAACCAGCTCGCTCTCGGTCGTAACCGGCCGGCCGGCGATGAAAAGAGGAAAGTGCTGGACCTGTTCTGCTGCTGCGGGCACCCTGGTTCTCCTTTAGCTGCGGGTTACGGATTTCTGGCTCCGCCGAGGGACCCAGCGGAGAGATATCAGATACTAAATGGCCTGTCCATCGGCCTGCGCCTGTGCTATCTTCCTCCATAGCGAGGCGGCTGTGCGTAAGCTTAACATACCGGACGACCTAACCACACTGGCCTACAGATCGATCCGCAAGTCCATTCTCGACGGCGATGTCGGCCCTGAGTCCAAGTTGACCGAGGATGCGCTGGCCCGCAAGCTGGGCATCAGCAAGAGCCCCATCCGCGAGGCGCTGACGCGGTTGGAGAGCGAGGGGCTGGTTCGGATTGCCCCGCGCCGCGGCGCGTTCGTGGTCCACTTCTCAGCCGCCGATGTCTCCGACTTGTTTGGCCTTCGGGAAGCGCTCGAGGAGTATGCGGTGCGCACCCTGGTCATCGGCCCCGAACTGCTCGCCGAATTGCGCCGGCACATCGACTCGGCCGAATCCTTCTGGAAAGCCGGCGACCGGCTCAGCTACATCAGGGAAGACGTGAAATTCCACCGCGCGCTGGCGCGCGCCACCGGCAATCAGCGGCTGATGCAGGTGATGGAGAACGTGCAGAACCAGGGGCTTATCTTCCGCCGCCACACCTTTCACCTCTCCAGCGAGGTTTCTCTGCAAATGCACAAGCGCATTTTCTCCGCCCTGGAGAACCGGGACCGTGAGACTGCGGCCGTGCTGATGCGCCAGCACATTGCCAGCGTGCGGGGCAAGCTGGTCGGTCACCTGCAAGAGGGCGAGCAGCAACAGCAGAGCGCCGGCGTCTGAGGAATGGGACGCAGATAAACGCAGATCAACGCAGATGAAATGGAATTCGAATCTGTGTTTATCCCCCGTCCCTCTGTGCCATTCCGGCAATCTGTGCAATCCGCGAAATCTGCGGCTCTCCCTCCATCGGGTACAATTGTTTTCTATGCGCGCAAAAGCGGCGTGGTTGATCGTTGCCCTCTCTGTTGCCGTCTCGGTGCAGGCCGAGATCTCGGCTGAGCGCTACCTGAACCACGTCAAGACGCTGGCCAGCGACCGTTTCAAGGGCCGCGGCGACGACCTTCCGGAATTGCAGCAGGCCGCCAGGTACCTCGCCGATCAATTCCGGGCCTGCGGCGTGTTGCCGGCGAACGGAGATTATTTCCAGAAATTCCGGGCCACGACGGGAACCACCATCGGGCCGAACAACACGTTGCGGGTCAACTTCGGCGGCGGTCCCAAGACCTACAAGAGCGGCACCGACTACACGCCGCTGGGCATCAGCGACCCCGGCGCCGCAACCGGGCAGGTGATCTTCGCCGGCTACGGCATTACCGCCGAGGAGTTCAAGTACGACGACTACACAGGTTTGGACGTGAAGGGCAAGATCGTGCTCATCATGCGGCACGAGCCGCAGGAGCAGCAGGAGAAGCGCGTCTTCCAGGCGCGCGATCTGACCACCTACTCGCGCATCGTGGATAAGGCCATCAACGCCCGCATGCACGGCGCGGTGGCCGTCATCCTGGTGAATGACCCGCACCCCCACGAGGGCGAAGAAGACGCGTTGCTGAAAGCCGAGGCGCTGATGGGGCCGGAGCACCTGGGCCTGCTGGCCGTCCAGGTGAAGCGCGAGGTCGCCGACGAATTGCTGGCCACCGCCGGAAAGAACCTGAAAGACCTGCAGGCGGCCATCGACAAGGACGCTTCCAACCAGTCTGCCGCGTTGCCGGTGACGGTGGAGCTGAAAGTGGACGTCACCCGCCGCACTCGCGAGCTGGAGAACGTTGCCGCCCTGCTGAAAGGCAACGACCCGGCCCTGCGCGATGAAGTGGTCATTATCGGCGGCCACTACGATCACCTCGGGCTGGGCTACCAGAACTCGCTGGCGCCCAAGCTGGCCGGGCAGATCCACTATGGCGCCGACGACAACGCTTCCGGCGCGGCCGGCGTGCTGGAACTGGCCTGCGACCTGGCCACTCACAAGCAGGAGCTGAAGCGCAGCATTCTGTTCCTGTCGTTTGCCGGGGAGGAGCTGGGCCTGCTGGGCTCGAACTTCTACACGCGCGAGCCGCTGGCGCCGCTCGACAAGACCATCGCCATGATCAACCTGGACATGATCGGCCGCACCAAGGACCGGAGGATCTTCGTCGGCGGCGCGGGCTCCGCCAAGGAATTGCGCGCGTTGCTGGAGGAGGAGAACAAGAACGTCAACCTCAAGCTGGAGTTCTCCTCGTCGGCCGGCTATGGCGGCAGCGACCACATGTCGTTCAAGAACAGCAAGGTCCCCTACCTGTTCTTCTTCTCCGGGTTGCACTCGGACTACCACAAGCCCAGCGACACCTGGGACAAGATCAACGCCGCCGATGCCGCCGACCTGCTGCGGCTGACCGAGCGGGTGGCGCTGCGGCTGGACAAGCAGCCGGAGCGGCTGGCCTTTATCCGCGAAGCCGAGCCCGCGCCGCTGGCCGGCATGGGAGGCGGGGGCGGCGGTTATGGCGCGTGGTTCGGCAGCACCCCTGATTTTGGTGAAGTCGAAAACGGTGTCCGTTTCGCCGATGTCCGCGAGGGCAGCCCGGCCGCCCTCGCCGGTCTTCGGGCCGGCGACATCCTGATCGAATTCGACGGCAAGCCGATCAAGAATTTGTACGATTTCACCTACGTGCTGCGCGCTCACAAACCCGGCGATGAAGTGGATGTGGTGGTGTTGCGCGGCGCCGCGAAGGTCCAGGCCCGGGTGAAGCTGGCGCGGCGGCCGGGGTAATGAAGGATTAGGAATTCGCCGCCGGAAGGTGGCGGATTTCCGGAACTTCCCAGCGTGTCATCCGTATACGACGTTGAATGGAGGAGGGGGCGGTGGCGCGCAATCATGGCAATGGAAAAAGCAGGCGGAAGCGGTGGGTAATCCTCGCGGTGTGCGCGGTGGTTCTGACCGCGGCGGTGTTCCTCACCACCGGGCTGACCCGCTCGCACGTGCGCATCGAGCGATCGAAAATCACCACGGTCGAGCGCGGTGACCTGGCCAAGTCGGTGGTGGCCACCGGCAAGATCGAGCCTTACACCAAGGTGGAGATCAAGTCCAAGGCCAGCGGCATCATCAAAACACTTCTGGTCAACGTCGGCGATCCGGTGCGCGAGGGCCAGGTGCTGATCGAGCTGGATAAGGAGCAACTCGAGGCCCATGTGCGCGAGGCCAAGGCCCAGCTCCAGGGGACCCAGGCCAACCTGCTGGCGGCGCGTGCTGCCTACGAAAAGAACCGCGTGGAAGCCGAGGGGCCGGAGGTGCCCTTCGCCGAGAAGAACCTGAAGCGGGCGCGCGAGCTGTTCCGCGACGGGCTGATTCCCCAATCCAGCGTCGAAGATGCCGAGAAGGTGTACGAACTGGCGCGCAACAAGCAGCAGACGGCCGTCACCAACCTGGGTGTCACCAAGGCCCAGATCAGCCAGGCCGAGGCCCAGGTGGCGCAGGCCACGGCCAATCAGGACCGCGTCGAAGACGACCTGCGCAACTCGACCATTCGCGCCCCGTTCACCGGCGTGGTGCTTTCGCGCGACCGCGAGGTCGGCGACGCCGTTTCTTCCATCCTGGTGCTCGGCTCTTCGGCCACGCTCATCATGAACCTGGGTGACATTGGCTCGGTTTACGTGAAAGGCAAAGTGGACGAAAGCGACGTGGGCAAGGTCTACCTGGACCAGCCCGCACGCATTACTGTCGAGTCGTTCAAGGAAAAGAAGTTTTTCGGCAAGGTAACCAAGATTTCGCCCATGGGCGTCGAGAAGGACAACGTGACCACCTTCGAGGTGCGCGTCTCGATTGACAACCGCACCGGCGAGCTGAAGGCCAACATGACGGCCAACGCCGAGATCGTGCTCGAGGAGCACAAGAACGTGCTGATGGTGCCGGAGGCGGCCATCATTTACGGCAAGGACCGCTCGGCGTCCGTGGAAGTCCCCGACCCTTCCGTGCGCGAGGGCAAGCGCAAGGTCTCCATCCAGGCCGGCATCAGCAACGGAGCCAAGACCGAGGTGCTGAAGGGGTTGCAGGAAGGCCAGGAAGTCGTTCTGCAGTAACCCGCCCCGCGGCGCCCCTCGGAAACTGGGAAAAGGCGCGGCAACGGGTGTCGTGCCAGGGGCGTTCGGCCGGCAACCGTTGGGCGCCGGCACAACGGTTGCCGGAGGGACGCCGGCGCTATGTTTTCGGACAATGAAGAAACTTTCCTGCGCCATTCTGCTTCTGGTTTTCGTCCTGCCGCTCTCGGCCCAGACATTGCGGGTGATGACCTTCAATGTGCGGTACCCCTCGCCGGGCGATGGTCCGAACCTCTGGGAACTCCGCCGCGACCTGTTGGTCAGCGTGATTCGCGACAAGGATCCGGATCTGGTCGGAACGCAGGAATTGTTCCAGTTGCAGGGGGACTACATCGTGGATAAGGCGCCCGCGTACACCTGGTTCGGCCTCAGCCGGCGGGGCAACCACGAAGACGAGCACATGGGCCTTTTTTACAAGAAAGACAAGCTGCGGCTGGTGGAATCGGGCAACTTCTGGCTGTCGGAGACGCCCGAGAAGCCGGGGAGCATGTCCTGGAACGTGAACCTGCCGCGCATGGTCACCTGGGGACTGTTCGAGGTCGGGACGGGGGGCCGGCGCTTCTATCTCTTCAATACCCACTTCCCGCACCGCCGCGAAGACGCCGAGGCGCGCCTGCATTGCGCCGAGGTCTTGATGCAGCGTATCGGCCGCCTGCCGAAAGATGTTCCGCTGATCCTGACCGGTGACTTCAACTCGGCCCCCGACACCCCGCCCTACAAGCTGCTTGCCGGCGAGTTGAAGGACGCGCGGCTCACGGCCGCGCGCCGCATCGGCCCCGATGGAACCAACAGCGGTTTTCGCGGCTCAACCGAAGGCGTGCGCATCGACTGGATCTTTTACCGGGGCGCGGTGAAGGCGCTGGAGTCGGAGACCATCGTGCGCAGCCAGGACGGGCGTTACCCCTCCGATCATTTCCCGGTTCTGACCGTCCTGGAACTGCAGTAGCAAGCGGGCGGGCAGCCTCGGCGGTGCAACATTTCGGCGTGAGATCCCGAAGGCAGTTGCCAAATGGGACGGGAGTCGTTAGATTGTAGGCACTTGCCGACGGCATCCGTCGCTTGGGTCTGCCCTTGTCCCGGCCGCGAGCGGTTTCATGCGGGTCAGCAGGGACAGGAGTTCGGCAGCAGAACGGAGAAGAAGTGATGGCAGATGCGAAGAAGCGTCACGGTTGTCTGACGGCATGGTTGGTTCTCATGATCGTGGCGAATTCCGCAAGCGCTCTTTTTTACGTACTGCGAAGTGAAACGATTCGCCGGTCACTACCCAATGCGCCCGGGTGGGCACTCCCGGTGCTGATCATCTTTGCGCTATTCAACCTGGTGTGCGCGGTTGCCGTCCTGCAGTGGAAGAAGTGGGGCTTCTGGGGATTCTGTGCATCTGCTGTGGCCTCCCTGGTTGTCAATCTGTGGCTGGGCGTCGGCATGGGTATAGTCGGTGCCGTCATTGGAGTCCTTCTGCTCTACGGAGTGCTGCACATCGGCAAGGAAAACAAGGGCTGGCCCCGACTAGAGTAGAGTCTCGTAGATACCTTTACAGCGATGGCAATTCCCACACGGCAGAGCTATTTGTGAGACATTGCACTAGAAGAGGCGTTCGCTGTCGAGCAGCATTGTTACCGGGCCGTCGTTGACCAGCTCGACTTCCATCATGGCCTGGAACACGCCCTGCTCCACGCGAACGCCGCGTTGCTGGAGGAATCCAACGAACTTGTCGTACAGGGAGCGCGCCGGGTCCGGGCGGGCGGCGCGGTCAAAGCTGGGGCGGCGTCCCTTGCGGCAGTCGCCGTACAGCGTGAACTGGGAAACGGCCAGCACGGCGCCGCCGGTCTCCAGCAACGACCGGTTCATCTTGCCCGCCTCGTCCTCGAAAATGCGAAGCTCCGCGATCTTGTCGGCGAGATAGCGGGCCGCCTGTTCATCGTCGCCGGCGCCGACGCCCAGCAGCACGACGAGGCCCGCGACGATCTCTCCGGTGGTCCGGCCATCCACCGTGACTCGGGCGCGGGAGACTCGCTGCACGACTGCGCGCATGGGAATTTCGGAAAAACCGCGAAGCAGGTTCCAGGTTTCAGGTTCCAGGTTGGACGAACCTGGAACTTGA